>JBGTCP010000281.1:0-5819 GCA_041748815.1 Chthoniobacterales bacterium | reverse complement strand
ACGCCGGTATGAAGAGGAAAAAGCCGACCTTCGTCCGCGCCAGCCGAACCTTTACCAGGTCACCAAAGAATCACACACGCGCGTCCGCGAATACAGCGCGGAAGTCCGCCCGTGGGCATCGGCCAGTATCGCAGCAGAAGTCTCCGGAAACATCCTGCAGGTCCACGTCGAGCATGGTGACGTGGTGACAAAGGATCAGCCGCTCGTCGAAATGGATTCCACCATTGCAGCGGTGGCGCTTCGATCCGCGGAAGCGCAACACGCGGAAAATGAACGCCTGCTGGCTGAATCGCAGCGTCTGTCCGAGCGTAATGTGGCTTCACGCACTGAATTGGAAGCAGCCAGAGCCCGCCTCGAAATGAGCGCTGCCGAACGTGACCGTGCCTCGGAAATGCTCGATCGCCACATTATCAAAGCCCCGTTCGACGGCACCGTCAGGGAACGCCATATCGATCCGGGTGATGCGATGCAGGTCGGCCAAACCGTGGTGACCGTTGAAGATTTTGAGAAATTCCGCATTGTGTTTTATGCCAATGAAAACGAAATCGCAGCCTTCAGCGAAGGCCGCAAAGTCGAACTCGCCGTTCCCGGCCTGGCTGGCAAAACGTGGGAACCGGAAGTGCGGTTCGTAAGCCGATCGGCAGATCGCGGGACGCGCCTCTTCCGCGTCGAAGCCGTGATGGAAGACGCTCCGGAGGATTTCCGTTCCGGCTTGCAAGCGGTGGTGCGTGCGGAGGTTGAGACATTTGCAGACACTTTATTTGTGCCCGCATCCGCCGTTCGCATTGAAGGCCGCAACGCGCGGGTGCTCGTGGCTGGCACCGATGGCGACCCGGCCCAACGTGAAATTACCATCGGCCCCGAGGTCGACGGACGGTATCCCGTATTCGCAGGACTCGAGGAAGGTGAGAAGATTATTCTCCGTTAAAATGAGTCGCTGCTGCACAGGGGGAACCTGCTCATGAATATGGCTCGCTGGAGTGTGCGCAACCGCGTGGCAGTGAATCTCTTCACGATCGTGCTGCTTATCGCGGGTTTTGTTTCAGGCACCCAACACCTGAAGCTCGATCTTTTCCCGGAGATCACCACGAACTGGATCACGGTGGCAACGCTCGATTTCACCACGAGCGTGCCCGAGGATATCGAGCGCACCATCACCGTCCCCATCGAAGAGGAACTCACCGAGGTCGAGGGCATTCTGCGCATGACCTCGCTCTCTCAGGATAATTTTTCCCGCATTTTCATCGAACTCGAAGCAAGCATCACCGACGTGGATCCGGTGCTCAACGAAGTCCGGCAAGCGGTGGACAAGGCGCGCGCCGAGTTGCCACGCAGCGCGGAGCCGCCATTGGTGCAAAAATTTGACCTGCCCAATCCGATCATTACTTTCACGGTGTCGTATCCGCCTGGATACGACGTGCGCGAAATCCGCCCTGCCTTGGACCGCATCGAACGGCGCTTAAAAATCACCCCCGGCGTGTCGGAGGTGCTCATTGATGGATTGCCGGATCGGGAGATCTGGGTCGAGGTGGATCCCTTTCGCGCGGATGTTGCTGGAGTTTCCATGGCGGAGATTGTGGCGGCGGTCGCCCAGAGCAACCTGAACATCGTGGGCGGCCGCATCGATGGTGAAGGCGGCCAGCGCATCGTGCGTCTGCTTGGCCAGATCGATGCGGCAGGCCAATTGGACTCGCTGGTTCTGCGCGCGGGCGAGAACGGCGGACCCGCGATCCTGCTGCGTGACGTTGCGACGACGAAAGAAACCACGATGGAACCCGACACTCTGGGCCGTGTAAATTTGCTCCCGGCGATTACATTCAGCCTCATCAAAAAGAAGGGCTCCGATGCGATTGAGGCGGTGGAGCTGGCCCGGAAAGTGTTTGCCACTGAGGCTGCGTTGTTACCCGATGTGGTGGAGACACAGGTGGTGAACGACATGACCCGCTTCGTCAAAACCCGTATCGCCACGGTCTCACAGAACGGCATCCAGGCTTTGTTGCTGGTCACTTTTCTGCTTATGTTTTTGCTGAACTGGCGGCTTGCGTTAGTCGTCGCATTTGGACTTCCGGTCTCGTTTGCGGGGACATTTCTGGTGATGTATTTCATGGGGGAATCCATCAATCTGCTGTCGCTCTTTGCCATGATCATGGCGCTTGGCATGGTCGTGGATGACGCGGTAGTCGTAAGCGAAAACGTGTTTCGCTTTTACCAGAAAGGCGAATCGCCTTCGCAAGCTGCAATCAAGGGCACGCAAGAGGTGATCTGGCCGGTGCTCGGAAGTGTGAGCACCACGGTGGCAGCATTTCTGCCGCTGATCTGGGGGGAGGGAATCATTGGAAAATTCCTGGCGATTGTTCCCATCGTGGTGATCTCCGCGCTGGTGTTTTCGTTGTTGCAGGCATTCCTGGTGCTGCCGAGTCACTTGGCAGATTTTGTCCGCCTGTCGCCCTCGACGGCAGAGCTCTCCACTCAGGCCAGTGCCCGCCCTCCGCGTGGGCTGCGTTGGATCACATGGCAAATTTCCATAACCTACTCTGCGATGCGCGAGTTGGTGGATGATTTATTGAATTGGGTGATCGGGGTTTACCTGCACTTGCTCACGATGGCGCTGCGCTTGCGGTATCTGGTCGTTGTGGGATTTGTTGCTTCCTTGCTTGGCATGGCCGGAGCGGTGAAGTTGGGAGTGATTCGCTTTGAACTTTTTGCGACGGATTTTGCAGACGCGATCATCGTGAAGCTCGAACTGCCCGCCGATAGTTCGCTGGAGCAAACCGAGGATATCGTCGCCCGTCTTGAGAAGCGCATCGTGGAAACTTTGCCCGCTTCGGAGCTGGTCGCGCTCCTCAGCAGAGTCGGCACGCGCCTTGGCGTCGACGACACTTTCCTGGAAAACGGCAGCAACCTGGCCATGATCACTGTGGACATCGACGAGCAGAATCCAGACGCCCGCCGGCCATCGGTCATCGAGCGCGACCTGCGCAATCTGCTCCTTGAGTTCCCGGAGTTCACCGATGCGGTTGCTAAAGCCCAAGCTGGCGGACCGCCCGTCGGACGCCCGGTCAATGCGGAAGTCCAAGGACCGGACTTCGCGGTGCTTCAGGAAATCGCAGGCCGGCTAGAGGCACATCTGCGCACCATCGATGGCGTCACGAACATCGGCAATGATTTCCCGCGGGGCAAAACGGAGTTCCGTGTGCTGCCGGATGACGCCCGCATCGCCGCAGCAGGCCTGAACGTGGCGTCGGTCGGCGAGGCGCTGCAAGGTGCCTTCCGCGGTATCGAGGCCACCACCTTCCGTCGCGGGAATGACGAAGTCACCATCCGCGTCAAACTGGCAGATCGATTCGCCAATGACCCCGCAATGCTCGAAGCCTACCGCATCAAAAATCAGCGCGGCGAAATGATTGAGATCGGCACCATCGCAGACATCGAGCGCAGCGCCGGCATCTCCCGAATCCAGCGCAAAAACCAGGAGCGCATCATCACCGTTTCCGGCGATGTCGATGACCGCGTGACCACCTCGACCGAGGTGAATGCCAAGCTGGCCGAATGGGTGCCATCGGTCATCGCGGAATATCCTGGCTATCGCGTGGTATTCACTGGTGAAAATGAGGACACGCAAAAAAGTATTGCCGCGATGGTATTTGCGGCGCAGATCGCGATGCTTCTGATCTACGCACTGCTCGCAACGATCACCAATTCGTTTTTACAGCCATTTGTGATCATGGCGGTCATTCCCTTTGCCTTCGTGGGTGTTTTGATCGGGCTGGTTTTCATGGGCGAGCCCATGGGCCTCATGTCCGTGATGGGTACCATTGCGCTTGCCGGCATTGTCGTGAACAACTCCGTCGTGTTTGTGGATTTCATCAACCGGTTCCGTCATGCCCATCTCAAAAACTCTGAGCATGCGGAAGAGGAAAACGAACGTCTGCAACCCCGCAAACCCACTTCCTGGGCGCGTTGGAGCTCGATCATGCGCAGTGGCCGCACCCGTTTCCGTCCCATTTTCCTGACGACCGCAACCACCGTGGTCGGCCTCATGGGTCTCGCATTCACCACCACCGGCCAGGAACAATTCCTCGCCCCCATGGCGCAAGCTGTGGTGTGGGGACTTTCCTTCGCAACGCTCGTGACAATGGTCCTCATCCCCTGCCTCTACGCCATCCTCGACGACCTTCGCAACCTGGCATTCCGGAAGAGAGCTTAATCCTGACGGCAGAGTATTCCCGGTGGGGTCTTTAATTCCGGTTGCGTTATTCTGAAAATGATGAATGATGACGGCATCATGAGAACAATCATTGAACTCCCGGAAGAGCAGGTAAAAGCCCTCGCTGAACTTTGTGAGTCGCAAAACATCTCACGTGCGGAAGCTGTCAGGCGGGCGCTTACAAAAATGCTCGCCAATCAAAAAATAGCGGACCGCGATTCCGTCTTCGGTGCATGGAAAAGCAAAAAAATGGATAGCCGGAAATTTGTGGATGCACTTCGAAAGGAATGGCACTGATGAAAGCGGTCATCGATAGCGATGTCCTCATAGACTACCTCCAAGGGATCCCTCAAGCGAAGAAAGAGTTGGGCAGATACAGTCAGCCTTTGTACTCCGTGGTTTCATGGATGGAGGTCATGTGCGGTGCCGATACGGATGAGGAACAACGTGACGCTGAAGTCCTCTTTCGATCTCTCTCGATGGTCGGTCTCAGTTCCGAAATCGCCCGGCAGGCCGTCGATGAACAAAGAACTCCGGGATTAAAACTTCCAGATGCTGTGATCCTGGCAACGGCTGAATGTGAAGGTTGTATTGTGGTAACCAGGAATTCAAAAGATTTCGACACAGACGACCCTCGAGTACGCATTCCTTACTCTATTTGAGCCATGCACCCTGCCAGGTAAAAGCTGAAACACTAAAATCGCATGAACAACGACGAAGCCATCCTCATAGAACTCCGCAAAATTTCCTCCTTTTCGGAACTTCAACGAAAATGGATGAGGTATTCCCTGGTTTTTGCTGCTGCATTCTGTCCCCTGATCTTAGGATTTATGATCTTGGTGCCGAAGTGGGCGGAGTCAAAAATGAGGGAAACATTTCCAGAATCTTCGTCGGATTGGTACGATGTGAGTCGGAACACTCAGCTGGGAAGTTTTGAGACAGCTATCGAAATCGGTGAGGCACTTTTGCTCAAAACTCCCGATTACCCCCACGCCCATACCACGCTCGCCGGAGCCTACCTTGCCGCCGGGCAACTCGAACAAGCTCACAACCACTACGAAGAAGCCGCCCGCCTCTTTCCCTCCAGCCACAACAAAGACAACCTCTCTGCGATCACTGAAAGACTGAGTGTA
Organism: Chthoniobacterales bacterium; assembly: GCA_041748815.1. Classification (GTDB taxonomy): domain Bacteria; phylum Verrucomicrobiota; class Verrucomicrobiia; order Chthoniobacterales; family CAKUMP01; genus JBGTCP01. Next base: position 479 of record JBGTCP010000281.1, on the reverse strand, counting down.
GAGCGGGGGCAAACCCGGGACCGCGCAACTACTGATGCGGCTTCACCCGTCACCACGGAAGCTGACAACGAGTGAATTCTCAGGAACATCCCTGATCGCAAAACCTAAAACTCTGGCATCGCGTCACGTGACTCTTGTTCTTTGATCGCCTTTGTGCGCCCCTCGAGTTCTGCGGCAGCTGGCGTTTCCAGAACAAGCAGGATCCCTATCTGAAGCGTGGCCTGCAATCCGTTGTCTCCCTGGAACCGCCGGGAACTTGTTACGTCGCGGAGAGCACTCTCAAGCATTCCTGCCGGTCCCCGGTGTGTATTCTGAATCTCCACTTCCTTCCACCCCGTGCCGTTTGCATTCAGAATGGCCTCGATCTCATGCTCCTTGATTTTTGGATCTCCATCGCCTGTCTGCCGCACATAGCGAATCCGGATGCATGGGCCGAACTCCTCGGCAAACGCTGCCCGGATATTCCACCCTTTGTAGTT
>JBGTCP010000280.1:0-1825 GCA_041748815.1 Chthoniobacterales bacterium | reverse complement strand
CGGGGTGAATGGATCAGCGTTTATGCGACCAGCGGGCATGTGTTCCTGGAAGTGGCAGGACTCCGCTACGATACCGGATGGACCAACCAACCCCGGGGCCCAAGATGGACCACCCGCACCCGCCCCACCCGCGGCTACGTGGTGCGTCATCCTGCCGGATTTTAATTCCGACTCGTAAAGCGAAAATGCCCTCGGAGTTCACAACACCAGTTCACGAATTTAGTGAAGACACATGTAACTGTTTGGGACAAAAGGTAGAGCGCTTCCTGCGTCTCGTCCCGAAAATCTAAATCTTTCATGAATCTGCAATCCATCGGTGTTGAGTCCAACACCCACTCCTCCGGTCAATCTTCCGGGCAAGAAATCTGTGTGGAGCGACTTCTGCCCGAGCGCCAGCATTTGCGATTAGTCCAAGTAACGCTGAATGCGCAAAGCGATTTTCACAATGAGTTCGTGCACGAATCCGAATGGCTCCTGCATCCGGCGGAGCGCAAACTCCGGCTGCGAGGAAATTTGTTCATCCTGGAAGACACTGCCAGCGGCGATGGCTGGATCTTTCTCAAAGAAGGACCTTTGCCCGATGAACGCGCCGTGAAGGCTGAGGCAGATCTGGCGTTTATGCCAGGTCCCAATGGACATGAACTGCACTTGCTGGCGCATCCGGACGAGAACGGAAGGTATCCGTGGACGGTGCTTTCTTACAAGGGCGGGAGCCGCGGCTGCGTTCATGTGCTTCATGGTTTTCAGCAATCGCAACGCGCCGGGCATCCGCCGGAATTGCTCACAAACACATGGGGCGACCGGTCGCAGGACTCCCGCATCCGGCACGAATTCATGATGCAGGAAATCGCCGCCGCTGCACGCCTCGGTGCCGATGTGGTGCAAATCGATGACGGCTGGCAACTGGGCATGACCAGCAATTCCGCATCTGCAAAACAAGGCGGCGGCACATGGGGCAGCTTTGCGTCGAGCCGTACGGATTTCTGGTCAGTGCACCCCGAGCGGTTTCCGCAGGGTCTGGATCCGCTCGTGCATGAGGCGCAGAGGAATGGCGTTGCGCTGGGGCTTTGGTTTGCGCCTGATTCCACTAACGAATACGCACTCTTCGAGCAGGACGCAGGGGTGATCCTCGACCTTTTTCACTCGCTCGGCGTTCGTCATTTCAAAATCGATGGAGTCCGAACCGCCAGCTCGCTGGGCGAGCAACGGCTGCGCCAGTTTTTTGAATTAGTCGCAGAGGGGTCTAAGCAGCAGGTGATTTTTGATTTGGATATCACTGCCGGCGTGCGGCCGGGATACTTTGGTCTAATGCAGGTCGAGCGGTTATTTGTTGAAAACCGGTATACCGATTGGCACAACTACTGGCCGCATCAAACGCTGAGGAATTTCTGGAAGCTCTGCAAGTGGATCGATCCCCGAGGCTTGCGCATGGAGTTTCTCAATCCCACCCGAAATTCCGACAAATATCCCGAAGATCCTTTGGCTCCTTCGCAATATCCGGTGCAGACTTTGTTTGCATCCGTGATGCTCGGCGCGCCGCTTGCGTGGCTGGAAGTCAGCCATCTTGAAGCCGATCTTCTAGAGGAGTTGGCACCGCTTGTCACTCTGTGGCGGCAGCACCGTGCAGAACTTTACGCCGGGGATATCCTACCCATTGGTGACCCGCCAGATGGATGGTCATGGACGGGCTTTGTATCGGTGGATTCTGACGACCGGCATATGCATGTGCTGGCTTTCCGCGAATGCAATGCGGCCGCCTCAACGCGCCTTCCACTACCAGCGAAAGCAGGTGCCGATTGGAAAGCAACCATCATCGCCGGTCATG
>JBGTCP010000279.1:0-3293 GCA_041748815.1 Chthoniobacterales bacterium | reverse complement strand
GAAGAATCCACTCCATGTCTTATCCGCAAATCGGATGGCGGATTCTTATACGCCACCACGGATCTCGCTACGCTCGAGTATCGAGTTGAGCAATGGAATCCGGATGCCATCTGGTATGTCACCGGTGCGCCGCAAAAATTGCACTTCGAGCAAATCTTTGCCGTGGCAGAGCGGATGGGGATTCGCAGCGAAATGCATCATATTGCATTTGGCAGCATCCTTGGTGAGGACCGCAAGCTCATGAAAACCCGCTCCGGCGAAAATGTGCAGCTCCGCGATGTGCTCGACGAGGCCATCCAACGGGCACGCACATTGGTGGAGGAAAAGAACCCGGACTTCACGGAGGACGAGAGGGCAGCCATTGCCCGCACCATCGGCCTCGGAGCCGTGAAATATGCGGAGCTGTCGCAGCATCGCATGTCGGATTATGTTTTCTCGTGGGACAAGATGCTTTCGTTCCAAGGGAACACGGCACCGTATTTGCAGAATGCCTATGTTCGCATCCAGTCAATCTTCCGCAAAGCGGAAGCGCTGGAAACACCCGCACGCGGCGAAATCGTGCTAACCGAAGCCGCCGAGGCCGCATTGGCACTGCGTTTGTTGCAGTATGGAGAGGTGTTGCCGGGCGTGTTGGATGATTTCCGTCCGAACCTGCTTGCAAACTACCTCTACGACCTTGCCAACAAATTTCATGCGTTCTACGAGGCATGCCCTGTGCTGAAGGCGGAGGGGAATTCGCGTGCGACGCGCCTGTATCTTTGCGAAGTCACCGCAAAAGTGATTCGCCACGGACTGGGTCTGCTCGGTATTCATGTGCCGGACCGCATGTAAGCAGTCTGCTTAACCAACTTTTTATTATGAACCCGGTAATGCCTACTCGACGGACGATCCATATCTTCACTGCGGGATTTGGCGAGGGCCACAATTCCGCTGCCAAGGGCCTGCATGCAGCCATTGAGGAACTCAACCCGGCGGGTCTGCAATCGATGATCTCGGATCCCTTTGCGCTGGCTTATCCGAAAATGAACGGATTCCTGCGCAAGACTTACATCGGCGCCATCAACCGTGCACCCAAACTCTGGAGCCACTTCTACGGGATGCTGGATCGCGGGGATCTCGTGAGCAAGCGCATCGGTGGATTCAGCAAAATGCGCAAAGTAATGGAAGGTCTTCTCGCAGAGAATCCTCCCGCCGCATTAGTATCCGTGTATCCTGCCTACGGCTACGTGTTGGCCGAAATGCTCGGCACTGAAGCTGCGGAGATCCCACGCATTACCATCATCACCGACTCGATCACCGTGAACAAAGTGTGGCTGCGCTATCACTCAGACGCATTCATCGTGGCAAATCCCGAAACGGCGGAAGTGGTGAAAAATGCCGGGATTGCGCCAGAGAAAATCCTCACACTGGGATTCCCCGTGCATCCCAAATTTTCCCGCCTTGCAGAAGCGCATCAACCGCCTGTGCGCACCGGCGACCGCAAATGGAAGCTGCTATACATGATCAACAGCGGCAAAGACCACGCCCCGGACCTCGTAGCCCATCTGCGCAAGCGTGATGACATTGAACTGGTGGTCACGGTGGGCCGCGACGAGGCATTGGAAGCACGCATTCAGAAAGTTTCCGCCGGCCCCGGCGCACAGACGCGCATCCTTGGATGGACCGACGAAATGCCGCAACTGATGATGGAGAGCGACTTGCTCATCGGCAAAGCAGGCGGCGCAACCGTGCAAGAAGCCATCGCCGCCCGATGCCCGATGATCGTGAGCCAGGTCGTGCCCGGCCAGGAAGAAGGCAACGCTCTGCTCATCGAGTCCATCGGCTGCGGAGCAATCGCCGAAGCACCAAACCTGGTCCATCGCCGCGTCGATCAAGTCCTTGCCAACGAGGGTGCAGAACTGCAAAGCTGGCACAAAGCCATAGCCAAAGCCAGCAAACCTTCAGCTGCCTTGGACATCGCCAAGTATCTGGTGGATCATTTTTCCCGAACCTAAGCTGTCCCGAAAATTCGAATTACAACCACTGATTAACACTGATGGACACTGATAAAATTCAGGTTTCAGAGCCACCAAACCCGCCACTTCGCGTCATCCTGATGCAGGAGGGATTTGGCTTCTTCGCTCCCGCTCAGTCGGGCTTCGTCCCGCCTGCGGCAGCCTATCTCGCACGCCTCCCGGCGGCTCGGTTCACTTTCGAGCGCTTGGTTGCTTCTGACACCAGACGTGGACGACAGAACCATTGCGGTTGAGTATCGATCCCGCCGATAGCAGCGACTGCCTCTCGGACCAAAAAGAACCAAGCCATCCACGGGCGTGCGAGATAGGTTGCCGCAGGCAGGGCCTCGCACAAGCCAAAAAGCTGGCTGCATCCCGGAGGCACTCCTTGACTATTTGCCATAATCCTGCCACGGTTGTGGCATGGAAACGGTAATTACCCTCGATTCTTCTAACCGCCTTGTCTTAACCAAAGACCTGCGGAGGGCATCGGGTATCGATCAGGAGGAAGTGCTTAAAGTATCCGCATCGCCGGGGCGCATTGTGATCGAACGCGAGCCCGCCAGCGACGGTCGGGTGGTGAAACGCGGCAAGTGGAAAGTTTGGACTGGTGATATTCCTGCCACACCCATCGAGGACGCCGTGGATCTGGCCCGGCATTACACACGATGACCTTCATTGACACCGGCATTCTCGTCGGCTCGCTTCTCGCAAAACATCCCAAACACGCGGCCTGTCGGGAAGGTCTCGCGGCGACTGACGGAGCATTCACCAACGCTCATGTATTGGCAGAGGCGTTCGCCACCCTCACCGGCCTGTATAAAGTCCCCAACGGCCCGGCCTCCGAGCTTGTTCTCTCCCTCGAAGCACACGTCGTAGTGAAGCATCTGACATGGGCAGATTATCAGACAGCCTTTCGTGAAGCGAGGTCGCGCGGTGTCATGGGCGGTGGGATCTACGATGCGCTCCATGCCACCTTTGCGCGTCGCAACAATGCCTCGAAGATTGTGTCCTTGAACCCATCGCACTTCCAGCATGTGGCCCCCGACATGGAAATCCTCACGCCATGACTGCCCCCGAAGCACTATCAGGAAAAGGAAATCCGAAAAGCAATTGAGGAAATCAAAAAATGAAAACTACAGAACGTTATCACAAGTGGGTGGAATGGAGCGACGAAGACCAGGTTTATATTGGCAAGTGCCCGGATCTCGTTACTGGCATTCATGGGGATGATCCACATCCCTTTACTCCCAGGATGGAAGACTCCAACTGCGACGGTTTCTCCAATTTTGTGAACTA
>JBGTCP010000278.1:0-7759 GCA_041748815.1 Chthoniobacterales bacterium | reverse complement strand
CACGTGGTTGAAAACAAAGTCGCCCGCATTAGCGGACTTTGCATGGCAGAATGGCTACGGTGTTTTTTCGATCGGCCAATCACAGGTCGGAGATCTGCGCGCTTACATTGCGGGTCAAGAGGAACACCATCAGAAAATTTCATTTCAGGAAGAGTTCCGACGGTTGTTGCGGCGCTATGAAATCACGTTCGATGAGCACTATGTGTGGGAGTGATGACGATGAGCGGTGATATGATTTTCGGAACCTGTTTGGCCGATGGATTCAACTCTTTCAGAGTTGGTATTCTTACTACCGAGTACCCAGGGTAGTCCGGCGGACGCCGGGACAACCCTGGGCTGGAAGCTTGATCCCCTTTGGGGAATGGGCGGATGACGAAAGCGGTGATGTGATTTTGGAACCTGTCAGGCCGATGGATTCAACTCTTTCAGAGTTGGTATTCTTACTACTGAGTACCCAGGGTAGTCCGGCGGACGCCGTGACAACCCTGGGCTGGAAGCTTGATCCCCTTTGGGGAATGGCCGGAAGTGATAACTACGGTATACTTTGCAGAATTCTCTGGTTCTAAAGCGCGTAGTCCTGAAATCCTGTCTAAAATTCGCAAGGGGTATATAAAATCCGCGCTTGCACGCGAGAGGACTCCCGGTAATCTGTTTGTTCCTCAGTTACTCACCTTTTCAACTCCAACATTTCAATTTTATGGGAAACATACTCAACTCGGTGGTCGATTCGATTGGCCGCACTCCGCTGATTAAACTCAATCGCGTCACTGAAGGACTGGACGCTACGATTGCTCTGAAATGCGAATTTTTCAATCCGCTCGGGAGCGTGAAGGATCGTATTGGCATGGCCATGATCGTCGATGCTGAGAAGGACGGACGCCTCACGCCGGGGACCACCATCATTGAACCCACCAGCGGCAACACGGGTATTGCGTTGGCATTTGTTGCAGCAGCGAAGGGCTACAAATTGATCCTTACCATGCCCGAGACAATGAGCGTCGAGCGCCGCACGTTGCTGGCATTGCTGGGAGCGGACCTTGTGCTCACTCCCGGACCTGAAGGCATGAAGGGTGCAATCGCACGCGCTGAGCAGCTTGTTTCTGAGACGGAAAATGCGTGGATGCCTCAGCAGTTCAACAACCCCTCCAATCCTGCAATCCATCGAGCCACGACGGCTGAGGAAATCTGGAATGACACCGATGGCGCAGTGGACATCCTGGTTTCCGCAGTGGGAACGGGCGGAACGATCACGGGGGTCGCAGAAGTCATCAAGGGCCGCAAACCCAGCTTCCAGGCCATCGCGGTTGAGCCTGTCGCCTCGCCAGTGATTACGCAGACCCGCAACGGCGAGCCTGTGAAACCAGCTCCTCACAAAATCCAGGGAACAGGTGCCGGATTTGTTCCAAATAACCTCCATCTCGACATCGTGGACGATGTGGTGACCGTGAGCAATGAAGACGCATTCGCCATGGCTCAACGACTGGCTGCGGAGGAAGGTATCCTTGGTGGTATCAGCACCGGAGCCAATGTGGTGGCAGCTATCGAAGTTGCCAAACGTCCTGAAAACAAAGGCAAACTCATTGTAACGATCGGTTGCTCGACGGGTGAACGCTACCTCAGCACTCCGCTCGCAGATGCGGCGCGTGCAAAGGTCACTGCGGTCTAAGTTTCTTTCTTCAAACACAGATCATTCATGAGTTCACCTACTGATTCACCGTTACCCGTGCAGCCTGGAAGCGCGGAGGCCCGCATTGAGGATATCCCTGACGATTTTTTTGAGAAAAACAAAACGACAATCGTCATTGTGGTGATCGCGATCGTCGTCGTGGTGCTGGGGCTGGGCGCTTATCAAATCACTGCGGAGTCCCGCAAAGCAGAGCAGCAGGCTGCGTTTATGAATGCGCAATCCGCAGAGGAACTCCGGGCCTTCATTGAGTCCGATCCGACTTCCGTGCTGAAAGGCAACGCCGAGCTTCTGTTAGCCAATCAGTTGATCGAAGAAGGGGCGTATGGTTCGGCGCGCGAGGTGCTGGAAAAGTTCATCGCTTCAAATGCCAGCCATCCGATGATTTCCTCTGCAATGCTTTCGCTGGCGGCGATTGAGGAAACGCAAGGCAATCTGGAAGCGGCAGCTGAGGCGTATGCCCGGGTTTCTGCGACGCATCCCGAGAGTTTTTCAGCGCCCTTCGCCCGTCTTTCACAGGCCGGGGTAGAGGCGCTGAATGAAAACGAGGACCGTGCCCGTGAGATTTACTCCAGCATTCTTGCAGAGTATGATGGCACTATCGCCGCGCAAATCGCAGAAACTCGGATGCGCATGCTCCCGACATCGCCGGATGCGGCAGCACCAGCTCCTGCGGAGGCTGCGCCGACCGGGGTGGATGCATCCGCTGTGACGGAGGAAGTGGAAGCTCCGCTTGTGGAAGATGCCGAAATGGAAGCCATCATTGAAGGCGTCGAAGCTCCTGTGGAATCAGGCGCTGCCGGTGACGACGCGGCGGATGTGGTCGAGGAACTCTGATTTGCCTGCCTTGAGCGACTCAGTGACGGTTCAGGTGCCTGGCACCAGTGCAAATCTGGGTCCCGGATTTGATTGCCTGGGTGTGGCGTTGGATTTGTTCAATGAAATGACGGTTAGCAAAATAGACCGCCCGTCCGCGGCGTCGTCTGCGATGGTGGAAGCGGCCGCGGCTGCATTTTTTCAGAAAACCGGCTCCGCACCATTTGGCTTTGATTGGTCGATTGACGGAATGGTGCCGCGATCCCGCGGACTTGGCAGTAGTGTGACCGTTCGGCTCGGAGTGCTGCACGGGCTCAATGTGTTGAGCGGACATGGGCTTTCCAGGGAGGTGCTTTTTGAGCTGTGTGCGTCTTTGGAAGGGCATCCTGATAATGCGGCACCTGCTTCCTTTGGCGGATTCACGGCGTGCCTGCCGGATGGGAGATTTCAACGCTTTGCGGTGGATCCTGTTCTAAAATTTGTGGTGCTGATCCCGGAGCTGGAGATGCCAACCGAGGATGCACGAAAAGTTTTGCCAGCGCAGATTGTGTTTACTGATGCCGTGAAGAACACCGCATTCGCCTGCGCGGTCACGGCGGCTTTTGCTTCGGGCAACTATACCGCGCTTGCAGGAGTTTTTAAGGATTATCTGCACGAGACTTATCGGACTCCGCTCATTCCGTTTTTGCCAGCGGTGATCGCTGCGGGTGTGGGGGCGGGGGCATTGGGTGGATACCTCAGCGGTGCGGGATCAAGCATTGCGTGTGTGACGATTGCGGATCCTGTTGCCGTGGCAACGGCCATGCTTGAGGCGTGTGACACTGTGGATGCGGAGGTGCGAGTGCTCTCCGCGAGCAATTCCGGCGTGCAGGTGTTGACGGATCTTGCTTAAGGGGTGGCTGCGGGTTGTAATTCGCTTATGCGCCGTTGGCTTGAGAGTCTGGAGCAATTCGCCATTGAGGTTATCCTCGAGAGGCGCTTTGGCAAAAAAGCAGCGTTGTTCCGCTGGTTGCTTTTTTTGTTGTCCAAAGTGTATCTCCTCATCGTACGGCTGCGCCTTTATTTATATCGCAACCGCATCATTCGCGAGCATCAGGTCGGCTGCATGGTGGTCTCGATTGGCAATCTCACTGTGGGGGGCACGGGGAAAACTCCGGTAGTGGAAAAATTTGCACGTGCGCTCCAGGATGGCGGACGCACCGTTGCAATCCTGAGCCGCGGATACAAAAGCCGCCAGCCTCCGCTGTTTCAGCGTGTGCAAAATCGCATTCTCAACATCCCGAATCCTCCCCGCGTGGTCTGTGATGGCAGGGATGTTTTGCTGGATTCGCAGGAAGCTGGTGACGAGCCTTACATGCTGGCGCAAAACCTCAAGGACGTCATCGTGCTCACCGACAAGGACCGGGTGAAGAGTGCGCTTTTTGCCATTAAAAAGTGGGGAGTGGACACGCTGGTCCTGGATGATGGTTTCCAGCATCTCCGGTTGCGCCACCGGCTGGATGTGGTGCTCATTGACCGGCAGGCGCCGTTTGGCAACGAGTTCATGCTGCCCCGCGGGACGTTGCGCGAGCCTCCGTCGAGCCTTCGCCGGGCGCGTTATATTTTCATCACCAAAAGCGAAGAAGGCGGCAATGAGCAGCTCATCGAACGCATTCGCAAATACAACCGCACGGCCGAGATCATCGAGTGCACACATCGACCCCGCCACTTGCAGCATATCACCACCGGCGAACGCCAGCCGTTGGAGTTTCTCAATGATCGCTATGTGGGCTCGGTCTGTGCCATCGCGGCTCCTGAAAGCTTTGAAAATGCTCTGCGCGATCTCGGGGCAAATTTGGAAATTACGAAACGGTATGCCGACCACCACCGTTTCAGTGCGTCGGATCTCCAGGCATTTTTGAAACGTGCGGTGCTGCGGGATTTGGATGCGCTTATCACCACGGAAAAAGATGCGGTGCGCTTTCCGGAGCTTCTTGAAATGCCGATTCCGATCTATTTTCTCCGCGTGGAGATCGATATCATTTCCGGCGAGGAATCGTGGAAGGAATGCATCGAGCGCATCTGCTCGCGACAGCCCGTCGTACCGCCGGAACGATTTTTTCTATAAACTATCGAGGTTGGTGTAAATTTTTCCAGCAAATGGCAGGATTAGTGCTACTTTAGTTTAGAATGTCAAAGCGCAAACTTACCACCCGGCTTATGGAATCCGTCGAATCGATCTTCGCTCTGAGCCTAGCTGATCAATCCTTCGAATGGCCACGGCCAAAAACGGATATGCAAATGATCAAGCCGCGGATGAGCCAGATTCCGAATAATCGCAGGGATATTACTAAGCATTGAAGTCGTGAGGGGCTTCAGCTATAAACGGGTTCATGGTATTCCGAATTACGATGAGTCTGGTGATGGCGCTGTTTCTCACGGCTCAGACAACGCCGGGGGATGAGGTAGTCGTCGAGAGGGCAGCTCGTCTCGTCGTGCCTCCGGGCAATATAGCCATTTCCGCGGAAGGTCGTATTTTTATAAGTCTGCACCAGTTTTTCGAGCCTCGTTCGCGTGTGGTTGAGATCCTGGAGGATGGGGCGATTGCTGCTTATCCGGATCCCATCAAAGCCGCAAGCGCCACCGTCGTGCTCGATGCGGTGCTGGGTCTGGAAGTCAGCCCGGATGGTATCCTGTGGCTTCTTGATAACGGCTTGCGGGGTGAAGTGACTCCTAAAATTGTGGGATGGAATCTCAAGGAGGATGCATTGCACCGCGTCATCGAGCTTCCGCAGCCGATCACAGTGCGTGGATCATTTGTGAACGACCTTGCGGTGGATTCGAAAAATCAGGCCATCTACATCGCCGATCCGGCGGAGCCGTCCAGCTCGGCGTTGATTGTGGTGGACCTTGCCAGCGGTGAATCGCGCCGGGTCCTGCAAGGACATGCCAGTGTGGTGCCGGAGGACGGAGTTGCGTTGGTGGTCAACCAGGAGGAAATTTTTATGCAACCCGAAGGAGGCGACCCTGTTCAGCCAAAGATTGGCGTGAATCCCATCGCTTTGGATGCGGATTCCGAGTGGCTCTACTACGGGCCAATGAACGGATTAAGTATGTATCGCATTCCCACCGCAGCGTTGCGTGATGCCTCGCTCACTGACGAGCAACTCGCGGAAAAAGTGGAGCGTTACGCGGATAAACCCGTGAGCGATGGATCGATGATGGACGCGGCCGGCAACCTATATGTCACGGACGTGGGCGCAAACGCGATAGGCGTGATCGGCACTAATCGGGAATACCGTGTGCTTGCCTCGGACCCCGCATACCACTGGCCTGATGCGTTTGCGATGCACCCGGATGGATGGATTTATGTCGTCATTGCGCAGTTGCCAGCATCGCCCGTATTTAACGAAGGTCGCAATGCTGCCAAGCTTCCGTTTGAACTCTACCGGTTTCGAATGCCGGAAGCTGAAGGTGAATAGCGCATCGGGAAGATTCAGTCAGACCCATGAGTCCCGACGCACTTCAAACAGAGATCGAGGATTTAAAATCCGCTCAGCGTGAGTTGCGCATGAAGCTCAATGCCATGGACGAGCGGATCTATGCGCTCACCGGGACCGTTGCTTCCAAGCCAACACCTGCACCGGTGCCTGTCGCAAGTGCTGAGTCCAAGCCCGTGCCGCCTCCGTTGCCGTCAGCGGGGGAGGTTGAGCCTTACGAGGTAGTCACTCCTCCAGTGGCCGCACGATTGGAGGTGCCTCCTTCTGTGCCCGAATCTTCGGCGAGGCACGAGTCAGCCGAGTCCAGATTTGGCCGTGTCTGGCTGGCGCGATTTGGTATTTTTCTTGTAGTGGCGGGTTTGGTTTTTCTGGGGAATTATGCGTGGCATGAATTGGCTGACGTGATCGGACCGGCAGGGAAGGTGGCCTGTATTTTTGCGGTGGGAGCGGCCTTGCTCGGTTTGGGATTTATGATCGAACAGTGGCGGGCTTCGATGCGCAGCTACGGACGTGTGCTGGCGGCAGGCGGGCTTGCGATCCAGTATTACAGCCTGTTCGCGGCGCATTATGTCGACCGGCTTCGTGTGATCGACAGCCCGGTGGCGGGTGGAATTTTGTTGCTGCTTTCTTCTTCGACGATGGTGGGATATGCGGTGTGGCGGAACTCACAGGCGGTGGGCACGCTGGGAATTCTGCTCGCGTTCTTTGCGGCTGCTATGAATGCGGTGACCGGGTTCACGTTGTTGTCGAATGCCATTCTTTGCGGAGCGGCGATGTTCCTTCTCATTCGTCTTGGCTGGAGAACGGTCGGCGGAGTGGCACTCGCGGCGGCCTACACGAGTTATGCATGGTGGCGCATCGTGGACGGGATCGGACTTGGACAGGCTGATGAATCGTGGTGGCTGCGGCTCGCGTTTCTCGGGCTTTACTGGGTGACGTTTTCGGTGCCGGTCCTTTGGAAATCACCGGATGCGGGATGGGGACGGAATGCGCGGATGGTATTTGGCACCGGCAATAATGCCGCATTTTTTACGCTTGGATCGTTTGCGGTTTTGTCCGGCGATGCTTTTGACTACGGTTACGCGGCGCTTGGTTTTGGTGTGTTGTTTTTCACCACAGCTCTCGTGGCTGGAAGGTTGGGTGAGAAGGGGAGAGATGCTTTGGTAGCAATGTTCAGCGCTCATGCGATCATTGCGGTCACAGTCGGCTTTGTGGTGTTGTTGGAAGGAGCGGCACTTTGCCTCGTGCTGGCCGGACAGGCTGCTGCCCTTGCATGGAGCGGTGTACACAAACATCCATCCGCAAAAGTAGCGGGGATCTCCGCGCTGCTTTCCGGTGTGCTTGCGATTGTCTTCGGCTTTGCGGAGCCGGCGGACCCGGTCGTCACGTGGACCGGCGTCACGGTGCTTCTCGCCGCGGGTGCATGGTTCGCCGACGGGCTGGTACGAATTCGGCAGCGCGTGAGGCCCGCTCTCGTGCAAAGCGCGGTTTTAGGAATACTGGCAGCGTTATCCTGGATCGCGTTGGCGTATGAGCTGACCGGGGATGCATGGCGGATCGTGTGGTTCGGCGCGTCGGCTTTGGCTTTTGTGCTGGCGTTTCAGCTACATCGTTCGCGCGGATTGGTGGTATGCGCGTTGGTGATCGGGGGATGGGGGATTCTTGCGGCATGGGGCCTGGTGGCTGAGTCGGCGGATGGCAGCGCGTGGCTGGATCTCCTTGCTCTGGCCTTGCTGGTGGCCGTGCCGTTGGCCGCAGAACGCCGGTTGCCGGGATGGGT
>JBGTCP010000277.1:0-2998 GCA_041748815.1 Chthoniobacterales bacterium | reverse complement strand
TTTGAGGACCCCGTGCAGGGCGGATACTCCTCATTAAAAATCGGCGCGTGGTTTAAGCAACTCGACAAAGTGCCGATGGCCAATGGCGAAAAAGCAGATCTTTCCAGCTATCCCGCACGTGAGGGATTTGAGGATCTGGTGATGGTGCACCACAAGGATGCAAAGGATTTTGCATGGTCGGCAGTGGTTTTTCCGGAGAAAGGATATGCGTGGTTTGCACTGAAAAATCCGCAGCACCTGGCCTCTACAGTTCTGTGGCATTCCAATGGTGGCCGTCATTACGCTCCATGGAGCGGACGCCACCGAGGAGTTCTCGGAGTGGAAGATGTGACGGCTTATTTCCATCTCGGCTTGGCGGCATCAGTGGCAAAGAATCCTTGGAGCGAAAAAGGCATCCCCACCACTTTGCCTCTTAAGAAAAATCGACCTCTGTGCATTTCCTACATCATGGGGGTCGCCGCGGTCCCGGAGGGTTTCAATGCCGTAAAAACGCTGAGCAAAACAGAAGGCGGCATCCTCCTCCGATCGCCCGAAGGCCTCGAAATCCTGCATGCAGTGGATACTGGTTTTTTAACAGGCTAATCCGAAAATGGATTCAGGGTGGCGCTTCTGGCACATCTCCCTTTTTTATTTTCTCTGCCGTTGGCGTTCCGCTTCATCATGTTGGAGCTGTGCGATTGCCTCGGGCGATGGGGCGGAGAAACCTGCGATAGCCAGTGAGGCCAGCTCATAGCCGAGGCCTTCGAGTTTGTTCATCCAGAGTTGCCTGCCAGTCAGCGCATCGAGGCAGAACAACTCTCCGCCGGTGTGAGCGAAAACTTTTTGATCTTCAACAAGTAGTGTGACGAAGGGGTGGCCGGTGAATAGTCCGGTCTTGAGCTGGCTTCTCCAGAGGATGGCGCCATTGGTCTTATCGATGGCAGCAACGAAGTGGAGAGTTCCGATAAAAAGAAGATTTTCTGTGCTCATGATGTTTGGAATTATCGACGGGTACTGTGTGATTTGAGAAATTGTGCCGGTGTAACTGCCCGGATCGGGGATTTGCGGAAATGCCGCGTGTTGCGGGTGATGATGAGGTCGACCTCAGCTCTTTGACCAGCTGCGATTTGAAGAGCGTCCTCGAAGTCTGAGATATGCAGCTTACGTGCGTTGCGTGCGGTAGCGGAGTCCACCGGGCAAGTTTCAAAGACGGCAAGGATTTCATCCACGAACAGGATCGCTTGCTCAGGATTTGTCTGCTTTGCCCCGATGTAGTAAAGGTTCGCAAGGGTGTGCCACGCGATCCAGCCATCGCAGGGATGGCCTTCACACCAATCCAGGATTTGCTCGCTTTCATCTGCCAGGCCTTCCCGATTGAGCAGAACGTCAAGGAAGATATTGGTATCGACCAGGATGTTCATCGACCGGCGTGTTTTTCGAGCAAGTAGTCCAGTCGGGGGTCTTTGCTCTCCGATACGGTTTGCCACCGTCCGCGCATGCGGGTTCCGAGTGACTCCTCTGGAAGCCGCTTGGCCATACGTGCGGACCATTGCTCGAATAGCGATGAGACCGAGACGCCACGCTCCCTGGCCAGCCGCTTGACAGAGGCAATTGCTTCCGGTTCCACGCTTAGGGTGAGTTTCGTTTTCATCTCTACGTATCTTTCGCTAATAACACGTATTCGTCAAGGGCCACGGCAAACGGGCGCAAGAATGGCTCGCGCCAAGGTCACCAAGAGCGCCAAGCAACGGACGGGATGAGTCCTCCCTCTGAAACCTTGGCGTTCTTTGCGGACTTGGCGCGAACCTCTTGCCTTTTAATGCGATTGCCTTGCAAAAAAGCTGAAAGTCCGCGATCCGGCACGGCAACCCAACACTATACCCGGAATCGCATCCTTTCAGGCCGCATTGCTTATCCTGAACAAACCCGGGCTATGGAATCGTCGCGCCTTTGGCGCTGTGATCTTCCACCGTGAACTTGACGCGCATGCCCCACGGGGTTCTATCCTAATCCCACGCTGTAACTCCTTCAGAGTTGTTCTCAGGAGGATTGTAACCCGTGCCTCGCAACCATGGGCTGATAGATAAAACGCCGTTGGCGTTTTGCAGACACCGAATTTAAAAAATCCGGACCCACTGTCAACCACACCAGCAAACCAGGTGCATGTTGATGAGGCTTTGACATTGTGCATGGGAGGTGTTTCGAATTCTGGTTGCGGCGCGCATTGTTTTGGCTAGTATTAGAAATTCTTAAAAATGTCAGCATGTTGTAATCCAGGTCTGGAGGCGGTGAACTCTTCTTCGCAAGAGGGGAATCTTCGTGGCGTGGAGTGGTTGCGACTGGGATTCGGCGGGCTGGTGGCTGCGCAATCCATGATTTTCGGACTGGCGATCAGCATGACGCCGCCGGAGGGAACTGCGCGGTGGGTGCTGCATGGAACCCTGGCAGGTGGTGCTGTGCTGGTTTTTCTTTTGGTGGGGCTTCCGATTTTGCGCGAGGCATGGAAGGCGGCGTTGGCGCGGCGCATCGTGGTGGAACAGTTGTTTCTGGCAGGCATTGTGGGTGGCTTCGTGGCATCGGCACAATCGACGATCTCGGGATCGGGGGGCGTTTATTACGAGGTCGTGTCGGTGCTGGTGGCGATTTACACGTTTGGGAGATTGATGGGAGCACGTAGGCGGGAAGCCGCCTTTGCTTCGGTGGAGAGGTTGACGAGGGAATTTTCGGTGGCGACGACTTTGACCTGCTGCGGGAAGGAAACGGAAGTGCCGGTGGCAGAGTTACAGGGCGGCGAACGTGTGCTGGTGCGTGCGGGCGACGGCGTGCCGGTGGATGGAGTGGTGGAATCGGGCACGGCGTTTGTGCGCGAAGCGGCGTTGACGGGTGAGCCATTTCCTGTGGTGAA
This sequence comes from Chthoniobacterales bacterium, assembly GCA_041748815.1. GTDB lineage: Bacteria > Verrucomicrobiota > Verrucomicrobiia > Chthoniobacterales > CAKUMP01 > JBGTCP01. The sequence continues at coordinate 114 of JBGTCP010000277.1, read as the reverse complement.
GCGCGCGGGTGACCGGGTGGTGGCCGGCAGCCATGTACTGGATAATTCGCTCATTCTCATGGAAACGACGGGTGGCGGTGCGCGCATGCTGGACGGGTTGATCGGAGCAGTGCA
>JBGTCP010000276.1:0-11103 GCA_041748815.1 Chthoniobacterales bacterium | reverse complement strand
TCCAGTAAACTATCCTGCGGGATGGCCTCACCCCAGGGCGCCTCGACGCGCACTACTTTGGCCTGCATTTTTTCGGCAAGATTCGCCATGCGTCCGCCGAAAACTCCGTTTACACCGACGACGATCGTGTCTCCTGCTTCCAAAAAATTCACGAGCAGAAATTCCATCCCGGCACTGCCAGTGCCCGACACTGGAAACGTGATGGAGTTTTTTGTGCCCATGACAGTGCGCAATCGGGATTTGCAGCTTTCCATGATTTCGAGAAATTCGGGATCCAGATGTCCAACCATCGGACGCCCCAACGCATCACGGACGCGTTGGGAGATATTGCAGGGACCGGGACCAATGAGAAGTTTTTCGGAAGTAGGCATGAGCCTACGTTGCATTACATCCTGCATCTTTCCAATGAGAAAAGGGGGCTACACCCTTGGAAGAACGTGGTCAGCAACATTCTCAGCAGCGCGACCACCTTTCAATTCAGCAATCACCTCCGCAAAACCTGCGAGCATTTGAGTCCTGTGGGGTTCGTCGTCAAGCAAGCGACGCACGGCGGAAGCCAGCTTCCCGGGAGTTGCTTGATGCTGAATGAATTCCGGGACCACTTCCCTGCGCGCCAGAATGTTTGTAATTCCAATGTGTTTGAGACGAATGAGCAACCGGGCCGGAATGTAAGTGAGCCAGGAAACACGGTAGACCAATATGAACGGCAGCTGAAAAAAAGTAGCCTCCAAAGTCGCTGTTCCGGAAGCCATCATGCCTGCGGATGCCCGTTGCATCAACTCGCGCGCCTCACCAACCACGATTCTCACGGGCAGGTTTTCATGAGCTCCGAATTCCGACTGCATGAGATCCGCAAGCTCCGGGCGGGCGGCGGAGGCCTCGAATTTGAGACTGGGGTCCTGCGCATGCAGACGCCGGGCGGCAGCAAGCATCAAGGGGAAAATTTTCCGCACCTCCCGTGCCCGGCTTCCTGGCAAAAGCCCAATGAGAGCGGGATCGCGCGGTTCACCAGTGCGTTGTTTTTCCAGACTATCGATGAGCGGGTGGCCGACAAATTCCGTGCGCAGCCCGGATGCTTCGTAGATCTGCTTTTCAAATGGAAAAATGCAAAGCATGAGATCGAGGATCTTCGCCATCCTCGGGATTCGTCCGCGATTCCATGCCCAGACTTGCGGGCTGATGTAGTAAATCAGTTTAGCGGCACATCCACGTTTTCGAAGCGCTGCGGCAAGGCGCAGATTGAATCCGGGATAATCGATGAACAAAACCACATCCGGCTTAAGTGTGTCGATCTGCCCGAGCATCCGGTCAAACTGACTGCGGAAGTAGCCGTAGTTGCGGATCACATCGATCACGCCGATGACTGCGTGCCCGGTCCAGTTCAGAAAATCCGCTCCAGCCAATACCTGCATTTTCGGACCACCGGCACCGTGGACTTCAATGCCCGGGTCACGTCTCTGCAAAGCAGTGAGAATTTCCGCTCCGTGCGCATCTCCGCTTGCCTCGCCAGCGATGACAAAGATGCGCATTATTCCGGAGCGAGCATGCCCTTCGCCGGGATTGCTTCCCAGATTTTGCGCGTGATTTCCAATGAAAGCTCGAGCGCTGCCGTGGCCTCGAAGCCGGAGACGGCAGGTCGTTTGCCCATGCGGGCACAATCGATAAACGCGACGAGCTCGCGTTGCAGCGGCTCGCCTTTATCCACCGCTACCTTGTCCCGCAGTATCTTGCCATCGGACTTGCGATAAATTTCACCGCTCTGGTTTTGATAGTCGAGCGACAGGTAGGCGTCCTCTTGAAAGACACGGATTTTGCGCATTTTTTCCGGGCTGATACGGCTGACAGTGAGGTTTGCCACGCAGCCGTTTTCGAAACGGATGCGGGCGTTGGCGATATCCTCGCCTTTGCTGAGCACCGGGATGCCCACGCAATCCACGTTCTGCACGGGCGAGCGCACCAGATGGAGGATGATTTCAATGTCATGAATCATCAAATCCAGCACCACGCCGATCTCGGTGCTGCGATTTGGATAAGGCGAGAGTCGATGCGATTCAATGAAGCGCGGATGCGTCAAATGCTGCTCCAGTGCTGAAAGGACGGGGTTGAAGCGCTCGATGTGACCGACTTGAAGAATGAGTTGGTTCGCGGAAGCGAGCTCAATCAGCTCACGGGCATGCACGGGATCTTCGGTGATGGGTTTTTCGATGAGGAGATGTTTGCCACGCTGCAGCAGAAACTTAGCTATCTCGAAATGGTAAGGTGTGGGGGTGGAAATACTGGCCGCATCGACTTTCTCAGCAAATGCCTCGAGCGAATCGACGTATTCCGATTTCAGCGAGGATGCAATGGCTTTGCCGGTTTTTGCATCGCTATCGAGAATTGCCGTGAGCTCGACAGCCGGCAACTCAGCATAAATACGGGCATGATTTTTGCCAATGTGGCCGACTCCTACAACTCCTGCTCTGATGCGATTCATACCGGAAGAGTATTACGCGGGTTGCCGGACACGATGCGAGATCATTTCATTGACTGCAGGCACAAAAAAGCCGGAGCCCCGTGAGGGACTCCGGCTCGTAAGGATCAATTTCGATTCAATTAGAATGCGAAACGCAGACCTGTGCGGAAGACAAAGAAGTCATTTGCTTCGGTCCAAGTGTGACGTCCGTCGGTGAAAAGACCGACTGATTCATTGATGCGATACTCAAGACCGAGGCCGGCGTGAACGCTGCCGTCTTTCTGAGAATCGATGTGATAGCCACCACCGCCGAACACGTAAGGTGCGAGGCAGATGCTGTCAATCGGTGCACGAAGGATCAAGCTAGCGCTTCCAGAGTGGATAACGCTGCCGTTTTCGGAGTTATCGCTCCAGAAAACGTCGGTTCCGAAACCGAAGTAACGGGTGAAGAAGTAGTTCATGCCGATACCGCCGCCAAATCCGTCGTCGTAATAACCGTCGGAGGAGGTGTGCTGGTAGGTTGCAAAGATGTCGAACGAGAATTCGTTCTCACCGAAGCACATTGGCTCTGGAGCCGGTGGTGCGACATATTTGCTGTTATCAACGTAAGTGGTTCCTGCATTGGCGCCAGCGACGAGGCTGAGCAATGCACAAGCAATGAGGGATTTTGTGTGTTTCATTTTTGGATTGGTTTAGGTTAGTTAGGTTTTTGCTGACAAAAGTGTCAACGAACGTCCTATACAAAAGCCAGATCCTGAATGCAAGTCAAATCGACAGCAAAAGAACCGAAACGTTCAAAATAAAAACACGGGTGCATGAAAATTTATATTTTTTTGCTGCTGATTGAGTGCCGTTTCACAAGCTCCAGCGTCATCCGCTCGGATTTTCTTTGATATGAAGTGTGAAAGGTGGGATTGTCGCCGTTCCTGTTTTTTACGGAACTCACAAATTTAGAAATACATCATGATTGGTTGGATTGTTAAAAAGATGGTCGGTTCGAAAAATGCGCGCGACGTGAAGCGCATGCTCCCGATCGTGCGCAAAATCAACGAGCTGGAGAGCGAATATCACTCTCTGAGCGAGGACGCCATGCGTGCAAAGACCGCAGCGTGGAAAGTTCAGCTCAAAGACATCGAGGATTTCGATCTCCTCCAGGACGAGCTCCAGAAGATCCTGCCGGAGGCATTCGCTTTGGTCAAAAACGCGGCCCGGAGGCTGTGCGGACGCACCTGGCAGGTAAGCGATCAGCCGGTGGCGTGGCAAATGATCCACTTCGATGTGCAGCTCATCGGCGGCATGGTCCTGCACAGCGGACGTATCGCCGAAATGGCCACGGGTGAGGGCAAGACGCTTGTGGCAACACTGCCGGTTTATCTCAACGCGCTTACAGGACGCGGCGTGCATCTGGTGACGGTGAATGATTACCTCGCCCGGCGTGACTCTGAGTGGATGGGCGAGCTTTTCCGGTTCCTCGGACTCACCGTGGGCTGCATTCAGCATGATCAGCCACCGCAACTGCGCCGCGAGCAATACACTGCAGACATCACCTACGGCACCAATGCGGAGTTCGGCTTTGATTACCTGCGTGACAACGGCATGGCCACCACGAAAGAGCAGCAAGTACAACGCGGGCATTACTACGCCATCGTCGATGAGGTGGACAGTATCCTCATTGATGAAGCACGCACGCCGCTCATCATCAGTGGACCGGCAACGGTTTCCACACACCAATACGACCGCTTCAAACCGCTCGTTGAACAACTGGTGCGCAAGCAAACCAATCTTTGCAACACCCTCATCTCCGACGCCAAAGCACTGATCGAAGCGGGGAACTTGGACGAAGCCGGACGCACTCTCTACAAGGTCCAACTTGGCCAGCCCCGCAATAAACAACTTCTCCGGCTTATGGAGGATCCCGAAATCCGCCGCGCAGTCACCAAAGCGGAGCTCGCACTCTACGCCGACAGCCAAAAGCTCGAACTCATCCGCCTCAAAGAGGAACTTTTCTTTGTCATCGACGAAAAAGCCCACGAAGCCGACCTCATGGAGCAGGGCCGCGAATTCCTCAATCCCGATGATCCCGACGCATTTGTGCTGCCGGATCTCATCAGCGAGTTCGTGGAAATCGATGTGGACGCAGCGCTCAGCGATGAGGAAAAGGACAAGCAGAAGTCCGAGCGGCAGGCGCATTGCGACCGGCAAGCCGAGCGCATGCACAATATTTCCCAACTCCTCCGGGCATACTGCATTTTCGAAAAAGATGTCGAGTATGTCGTGGAGGAAAACAAGGTCGTGATCGTCGACGAATACACCGGACGTAAAATGCCGGGCCGCCGCTGGAGCGATGGATTGCACCAGGCCGTGGAAGCCAAAGAAGGCGTTCAGATCGACCGCGAGTCCCAGACGCTGGCCACGATCACGATTCAGAATTATTTCCGCCTGTACGAAAAACTCGGCGGCATGACCGGCACGGCGGAGACCGAAGCCAATGAATTCAGCGATATTTACAAGCTGGAGGTGGTCGTGATTCCGACCAACCAGCCATGCAAACGCGCGGACCAAAACGACCGCATCTACAAAACCCGGCGCGAGAAATACAACGCGGTGATTACGGAAATCAAAGAAGCGCATGCCCGCAACCAGCCTGTGCTCGTCGGCACTGCCAGTGTGGAATCGTCGGAGTTGCTGGGCCGCATGCTCAAGCGGGAAAAAATTCCGCACAACGTGTTGAATGCAAAATACCACCGCCAGGAGGCTGAAATTGTGGCGCGCGCAGGCCAGCCCGGCACGGTCACCATTTCCACCAATATGGCCGGTCGCGGCACAGACATCAAACTCGGCTCAGGCGTTTCCGACGTAGGCGGATTGCATGTCATCGGCACTGACCGGCACGAGTCGCGACGCATTGACCGCCAGCTGCGCGGACGTTGTGCGCGTCAGGGCGATCCGGGTTCATCGCGCTTTTATGTATCGTTTGAGGACGATCTCATGCGCAATTTCGGTGCAGCCGACCGCATGACCAAAATCATGGAGCGCTTCGGCATGGAGGAGGGCGAGGAGCTCGAACATCCATGGCTCAACAAATCCGTGGAAACCGCTCAAAAGCGCGTCGAGCAACGCAACTACATGGCGCGCAAACGCACGCTGGATTTTGACAACGTGATGAACCAGCAACGCACCGTTGTCTACGGCTACCGCAACGAAGTGCTGGAAGCCGACGACACGCGCAAACTCATCACCGAAGTGATGGATGAGGCAATTCCCGACCGTGTGGAAGCATTGCTCATCCCCGAGGATGCCGAGAACGACACCCCCGATTACGAAGCGCTCATCAACTGGATCAACACCACATTCCCGCTTGGCATGACCCGCGAGAAGGCACAATTCGAAACCCGCTCCGCTGAAGAGAATGGGAAGTTTTTGTTGGATGCCATACGCCGCTCGTATGAGATGAAAGTCAGCCACGAGAATCCCGATGCGCTCAAAGGACTCGAGCGCTACATTGTGTTGAACGCCATCGACCGGCTCTGGCAGGAGCATCTTTACGCCATGGACGCATTGCGCGAAGGAGTTTATCTCCGTGCTTACGGGCAAAAGGATCCACTCGTGGAATATAAAAACGAGGCTTACAAAATGTTTGTGGAGTTGATGACTAACATCAAAAACGAGGTGCTTAACAACCTGTTCCGCAGCACCACAAACCTGCAGGCCTTTGAAAAATTCCTGGCTGGGATGGCTGCGGTCAAACAACCCGCCCCGGCACAAGCTCCGCAGCCGGGAAGCGCCTCACGCACCACCAAAACTTTCAGCAGTGGCAGCTCCAATGAGCTCTCGCTGGAAACCGCACTGCAACGGAAAAAAGTGCCCGCCGAAAAGGTCGGACGCAATGATCCCTGCTCATGCGGCAGCGGTAAAAAATACAAATCCTGCTGCGGGCGGGTCGCCTAAGCGGCAGGCGCCGGGGCCCCGCTTCAAACTGCCACAAGTATGACTCCGCTGCGCCCAGCGAGGGTCGCAGTGGTATCCAGGGTGCGCGTGGTATGCTGCCCTTGCTCATCGAAAACCACCTGCCACTTCCCGCGCAGCAGTTCAAACTCCCGTGCATCCACAGGATGCCCATTAAGAAGGATACAAACCTGAGACCACAATTCGCCTTTTAGCTTTGTGCCATCAATAGTTGCCATGATCGTATCGCCACTCGGCGCATAATGAAAACGCATCCTCTGCTCGATATCATGATGGTGCTGCAATCGGAACATCGGATGGGCTTTGCGAATCGCGATAAGATGTTTCACATATTCAAAAAGCTCCGGGTGCCGCGCTTTAAGACCCCAATCAATCTGGTTCACAGAATCCGGTGATTGGTAGCTGTTGTGATCGCCAAATTTGGTGCGTCCGAACTCACATCCCGCGTGCAGAAACGGCACTCCTTGAGACGTCAGCAGCACGAGATATCCCAGCTTCACCATCGCGAGCAACTGAGCTTCCGTGGCATCGGGATAAGTGCGCAACAACTTATCCCAAAGCACCAGATTATCATGGCAGGTCATGTAATTGATCGTCTGCCCGGGACTCGGGGCCCACAGCCGCCTGCTGCCTTCCATGCCGTTCTCCACCTTGTTGCGCTCCCAGCCGCGCTGGATGAACGCGCCATCATTTCCATCCGGCGAGCCTTTTATGGCATTGCGGAAATCATCGTTGAACGCAGCGATCCGAGTCCCGGAGAGATTAAACTTGTGCGTGGTCTCCCGCAGCGGCGAATACGCTGCCTGCCACGGCTCGCCATAGATCAGGATGTTTGGATGGATCAATCGCAAGTCCCGATCAATCCGGCGCATCGTTTCGATATCCATAAGACCCATCAGATCAAAACGAAATCCATCCACGTGGTATTCCGTGAGCCAGTGCGTGAGGGTGTCGAGGATAAACTTGCGGCCCATGGGTGCCTCGGTGCGGAACTCATTGCCCGTTCCAGAGCCGTTTGCGCCGGAGCCATCCTCGTTGCGCCGATAGTAGTAGCCGGGCACGATGGCCTCAAAGGAGGCATCAAATGCTGTGTGATTATACACCACATCCAGCACCACACCGATGCCAGCGCCATGCAATGCCATGACCAGTCTCTTAAACTCACTGATCCTGCTCGCATCAAATATACCCGTGGCATACATCCCCTCCGGCGAATTAAAATAACTTGTCATGTATCCCCAATGATAGCCGGGGTTTGATTCATCATTCTCGAAATCCTGCACCGGCAGCAGCTGCACGTGAGTCACCCCGAGCTCGATCAGATGAGCCAGACATGTGGAGATGTCCTCACGACCTTCCAAGCAAGTGCCCTCTGCCGTGAGGGCAAGGTATTTCCCCTTTGGCCCGGCGCCGGAATCTGGGTGCATTGAAAAATCTCTGACATGCACCTCGTAAATCACCGCATCGACGGATGCCGAAACCCCGTTAAAAAATGTGTCCTTTTCCCAACCTTCAGGATTTGTCGTTGTTAGATCCGTGATCCGCGCGCGACGTCCGCTGTCCACCGTGTTCACCGCATAGGGATCTGTGACTTCGCGGCCGGGATCGAGTCCATCCCCTTCGAAACGGTACACATAGAATGTGCCCGCAATATTTTCTGAGACCTCGAGCTCCCAGATTCCCGCAGCTCCGCGCGTCAGTGGCATTTCCCGACGGCCATCTTGCCCTTGCGCCCAGTCGTAGAGCACCACGTAGACATGCGTGGCCGTCGGCGCAAAGACCCGGAACACGGTGGCTGCCGGTGAGAGCGAACAGCCCAATTGGGCATCCGGCGCGAAAAACAATGCTTCGTCGTCCAGCACATGCCGGGCCACGATGGCCTCGCTGCCCTCATACCCGTCCACCTGCACACTATAGCTCCCAATGCCCACGGAAAGCGGCTCGCCGGCCACCACGTGCAACGTCTCATCGAACGAGTAATCCAGCGTGACCGAAACCACCGGCAACAGCGAGCCATCCGGGGTTGTGATTTTCACCCTGTCTGCGGATGGAAGCTCCGCATCAAACCTGTGTGAGAATTCCAAAACGACACGCTGACGATCATCCTGCCAGGCAGCCAGGATCTGCGGCTCAGTGCTTGGCCGTTGTTGGTGCAAGGCATCCCGCCCGTCCACGCACCAGAATTCCGTCCCATCCACCGTGGTGATAAATTTTTCCCGGCCTTCTTTGCGGTTCCAGTCCTGCGCAACCCTCAGCAAAAGACCGATGGCTGGACTTGGATCCTCTGCCGCAGCATAGGCGGCGGCATCGATTTCGAAGACAGGACCGAACTCATCAAAATCTGCTGGAAACACCTCATTCTGCTCCGGCTCACGTGCCTGATTCTTATCCCATGTCCACACGCTGAGATCGTCGTAGCGGCCTTCGAAGTCATGGTAGTGCAGCGTCACTACCTTCCCAAGTTCTCTCCGTTGCCATTCCGGACTCAGTTCCATATGGGCTTCTTCACATTTGAGACCATCACAGGGCATGCGGAAGAATTCATCGCCATTCGCAGGGAACCATGAGACGCGATCACCCCGGTTCAAGGTGACCCAAAGCTCCGCACCTTGCTGAGGAATCGAAGAATGCTCGTTAGCAAGGTAAAGCGGGAGTTCGCAAGTATCGTCAAGAACGGTAAGCCCTCCGGCAGCAATCACGTACCCATGAAATCGCACCGCAGCCACCACACGTGCGCCAGGGTCTCCGGGCGGCATGGCGAACGTGATTCCGCCGCAGGGTGCATGCAGATCAATACGAATCCATGGGAGTAAATTTTCATACTCCTGCCGCACTATCGACATATCCATGGTTTCCTCACGCATTGAGCCCAGCTTGGAGAACGACCTCTACAAGTGCAACCGGAAAGCCTCAAAAAATGCCGCCTCCGACGCGGGCCGCTGCACGTTAATCCGCTTTGCGAAAGGCCTGGTGACCGTAGAGCCACTCGTCCCGCCACACTTCCGTGAAGCCCAGCTCTGCAAGGCGGTCAAACATCGGCTGGAAATCCTTCGCGATGTGGGATGGCCGCTCAGGGTCTTCTTCAGCGGCAAACCTGCCGAAGAGAATGCCGCCCGGGCGCAAAGACTCAGCCAGCATCTCTGCCGTCTTTTCAGGCTCGGCGATATGCTCAAACACATCCATCGCTGTGATGAAATCATAATTATTCTTCGGAAGGCTTTCTGATTTTAGGTCAATGAACGTGGCAGCCACATCCCTCGCCCCCAGCCTGCGGCGGCTGAAATCCAAAAGCGTCGAGCTGATATCCGCCAGTGTGATCTCCGCGCCGTGTCTGGCGAATAGCAGACTCCCCGAGCCCGTCCCTGCACCAAAATCCATGGCTGAGGCACATCCGTTTTTCAGCGCGAGATGCAGTGCGCAAACGTAGGCCAGCGGCGAGCGATCCTCTTCCAATGTGTGCCACCACATCAACTCGAACGCGTAGTGCTCGCTCTTATCGTAATATTGCTCGATGGTTTTTTCATCATCCTCACGCACCGTCGATTCCCAATCTTCCTTCATCGCGTGCACCGCTTTTCTGCAGCGCTCTTTCACAGCTTCAAGATCCGGGCACTCGGTTAGGCGTCCAAGCTCAAGGCACAGGCTTCGGGTCAGGTCATCTTCACCCGGCAGCCTCATGGCATCGGACCAGACTTGAATGTATTCCTGCAAAAGCGATTCCTCTTTCTCGACAAACTGCTCGCTCGTCATGCGCCCGGCGTGCACCTCGCTCCAAAGATTTTTTAACTGCGTGGGCACCGGATCACCGGCAAAGATTGAAAATGTCATATGAACAAACCGGAATGGAGCTGGGGTTAAGAAGTCAAGATGAGTGAAAGACGCGGAACCTAACGAGCCGGACACTTGAAGACAAGCATCTTTCCGCGCAGGTGTAGGAGAGAGTCGGTCGAAATCGGGCTTGGCCCGGGTTTCGCGAAAGAGTAACATTCGCGGATCCAATGAATGGCGAAGATCTACAACAGACCGCGATTAACCCACGCTGGGTATTTGATGAATCGAAGCAAATCGGGCGCGATTATACCGAGCCTGCGGAGGTCGATTGCTACGATGCTACGCATGCAGATTTTCGCAACTTCGAGGCAGAGGCACGGAATGCCATTGCCGCATTAAATTTGGAAAAATCCTCCGTGCTGCTCGACATCGGTTGCGGTACCGGCAATTTCGCGCTGATCGCAGCGCAGCATTGCCGGAAGGTCATTGCCATAGATATCTCGCCGACCATGCTGGCCGCGGCGCAAGCCAAAGCCGAGGCCGCCGGATGCAGTAACGTCGAGTTCAGGAAGGCCGGATTTCTTACTATCGATAACGACGGCGAGGCGGTCGATGCGATCACCTCCACGTATGCACTGCATCACCTTCCAGATCTTTGGAAGGCGGTTGCACTACGTCGTCTCTTTAGCACGCTCAAGCCAAACGGCCGGCTTTACCTCCGCGATGTGGTCGTCCCGGAGTCCGGTGATTTACTGGCTCCAATTGCGGCGTTCATCCGCACGCAGGAAAAGCTCGGCGGGGATTTTCTGCGTGAAGACGCTGAGGGCCACTTCCGCGACGAGCATTCCACATTGGACTGGGTCATGGAGGGAATGCTAGGAAATGCCGGTTTCGAATTGCTCACCAAGTCC
>JBGTCP010000275.1:0-9006 GCA_041748815.1 Chthoniobacterales bacterium | reverse complement strand
ATGAAGCTCGCAGGCGTTTCCTCCCGACCTGCTCCCGGCCCCGCCACTTCCGCTTCGCCCGCCTCGCTGGATGAAGAAGGTCTGCAACCGGGCTCGACCCTCGGGCTGATCGACGTCAAAACTATTGAGGAGGATGATCCCGACGCTGCGAGAAAACTCAAACTCCGCATCGGCATCAAAGCGCGCTCGACGGCTGACGTGGATGTTCAGGACGTCGTGATCCAAGTGTTTTTTTATGACGTGCTCGATGGAGAGCATGTCGTGCAGACGGATGCACAGGTCAGTTCCCAGTGGGTGACCCCGCCGGCCGACTGGTCGGAGGATGGCATTGAAATCCTTGAAGTCGGATATCTGCAAGCCAAGCTAGAGCAGGCATCGGATGAGGATTTCCCTCAAGAAAGCCGGGAATATCTTGGCTACATCGTCCGCGTGTATTATCGAAATGATTTGCAGGATGTGCGTGCCGACCCGGTGCGGTTGCTATCGCTCTTCCCGCCACCCCTGCAGGTGGAAAATTAATTCCTGCCCAATTGTTCCCCCATTAGAATTTTATGAAAATCCTGATTGTTGATGATGAAATAGCCATCTGTGAACTCCTCAAGTCATACCTTGAGGAACAACCGGGGCTGACAGTTTTTTCCGCCACGAGTGGCTCCGATGCAATCCGCTGTGTCAAGGAACAGCAAGGCGTTGACCTCCTCATCACCGACGTGGTTATGGAGCCGATCGATGGCTTTTCGCTACGGGAGTCTCTCATCGAGATGCTGCCCGATATGCAGACGGTGTTCATCAGCGGCTACGATCTCTCGGGCCACGGTGAAAGGGTGGGTGGCAATAAAATGCTCTCCAAGCCCGTCGACCAGGAGGATCTTATTGTGGAAGTCCAGGAGGCCGCAGCACGCGCTCATGCTCTGGTGCAATTGCGGCATAAACTGGCCAACCCCGAGGCCGATAGCGAACCCGAAGAAGACAGCTATGAGGAAGCGGCAGCAGGAAATACCCTCACCGCAAATCTTTCGCATCTCATGCAAAAGCAGGGATTCACGGGAAGGCTCGATCAGTTTCAGCTCGTGGATATCATTCAGATGTGCTGCATCAGCCGCCGCACCGGTCGCCTTCGCGTGTGGAAAGGTGTGGAAAAGGGAGTCCTCTTTCTCAACGAAGGCCGCATTGTCCACGCAGCCTGTGGTGGTGAACTCGGCGAAGAGGCCGTTTATAAAATCATCTCATGGGATTTCGGCGAATTTTCTCTGGATGAAGATATCCAATCCCCTCAACAATCCATTTCTGCCGGCTGGGAGCATGTGGTCATGGAAGGTGTCCGCCGCCGCGACGAGTCAGGGGAGACCGCGTCCTCCAAGCCCGGCGAGAGCGGACTCATCGGTAAAACGATTGGCGATTATGCCATCGACCAGAAACTTGGCGAAGGTGAATGGGGTTCTGTTTACCTTGCCGAACAGTTGACAATCTCCCGTCCTGTCGCCCTCAAGATCCTTCGCGACGATCTCCATCTCAACCCGGAGGCCGTGCAAAAATTCATCGCGGACTCCAGCGCCAAAGCGAATGTGCAGCATCCCGCTATCGTCTCCGTTTATGAAGCGGGAGAGGCCAACGGCGTTTATTTTTATACCCGCGAATACGTCGACGGGACAACCCTGGCCGACCTTTCCGCAGCAGGCACTGAGATCGATCAACAGCTGGCTCTTAAAGTCATTCGCACAGTTTCCGAGGCGCTTTCCTATCTCAATCACACCAAAACCCCGCACACCCCTGTCACCGCCACCAATATTTTTATCACCGGACAAAATACTCCGCGTCTGGCAAACTTGGCCACGGTCGACGGGGATGTGAGTGTGCCCGTCCAGCAGGAGATTCAGGCACTCTCCAAAATCGTGAGCGCTGCACTCAAAGAAGGAGTCAACGCATCTCCGGAGGTCCGCGCCATGCTCACAAAGATGCGCACTGATGGAGCCGGCGGATACCTCTCCTGGGGTGCATTGATTCAGGATGTGCGGGCACTCGAGCCAAAAGTGGTGCCGCAAGACGCTTATAAACTGAGCGCCCGCGACGAAGCCGCCGTGCGCGCGGTGGAAATGGAAAAAGCACGCCAGCGCAAATCCAATATCATTAATCTCGTTGGCATCCTTTCGCTGATCCCTCTCGTGATCATTGTCATCCTCTGGCGTTTCAGCGGATCTCCAGACGGAAAGATTTTTGACGGGATGATTGAGATTCCCGCTGGTGAGTTCACCTATCAGGATGGCGAGCGACTCGACCTCCCGACATTTTATATCGACGAGTTTGAAGTCTCTCTCGGCATGTACAAACGCTTTCTCGACGATTTGCCAAATCATCCAGAGGGTGCTTTTGCACACGAGGATATGTCCGAGGGCAAGTCGCACAAACCTGCGGGATGGGATTTGATGTTGGAAGCTGCATTGCGGAAAAATGTCACTTATCAAGGTGCTCCCATGGACATCAACATGCCTGTGTTTAATGTCGATTGGTTCGATGCCTACGCTTATGCAAAATGGGCCGGACGACGTTTGCCCACCGAACAGGAATGGGAAAAAGCTGCCCGTGGACCCAATGGGAATCTGTATCCATGGGGTAGTGAAATGGACGCAAAGCGCGCAAACACCAGTATCGACTACAGCCCCGACCCCCGGGCCGAGGGAACTGTGGACGGGTGGAATCGATGGGCTCCCGTCGATGCTCATCCGGGAGACAAGAGCCATTACGGCGTGAGGAACATGGCGGGAAATGTGATCGAATGGACGGCCACTATCGCCCCGGATCCCAACAGCCCGACCGAAATGCTGCCTGTCCTGCGTGGCGGTTCATTTGAATCGGCAGACGTGCTCCTCACACGCCGGAACATCATCTTCATCAAAGAGAAGTTCGATCCACGCGTCGGGTTCCGCACCGCTTCCGACACAGCTCCCCCGGAGGAATAACCGCTGGCCACACGCCAACGGCGTTTTATCTCTTAGCCCATCGTTGCGAGTGGCGCGCTACAATGGGATGCAATCCCGGCTGTTTTCCCTTTGCACGCGGTGAGGAAAAGTGCATGTTTACGCCCCCATATGGAAACCACACTTATTTTATTGAAACCGGACTGCGTGTCCAAAGGACATTGCGGAGAGGTCATCAAGCGCCTGGAAATGGCAGGCTTTAAAATCAAGGGCTGCAAAATGATGCAGCTGGACGCTGAGATTCTACGCGACCACTACTCCCACATTGCCGAGAAGCCCTTCTTTCCCGAGGTGGAAACGTTTATGCAGTCACACCCTGTGGTGGCCCTTGCAGTTGCGGGCGACAAGATTATTGAAAAAGTCCGCGCTCTCACAGGCCCTACCGATTCGACCAAAGCACCTGCAGGAACCATCCGTGGTGATCTCGGCGTCGACATGATGGTGAACGTGGTGCACGCTTCGGATTCGCCTGAGAGCGCTGAAACTGAGCTCAAACGCTTCTTCAAAAGCGACGAGCTTTTCTAAAATCACTCGTCGGAATTGGCACGCAACAGAGGCTGCAGGTATTTTGGGATAATTCCATCCCAACTAAACTGCTCAATCACTTTGCGCCTCGCTCTCCACACCGCAGAGCGGTCCAGAGCTTCTACCAGACTCGTCGCGATTTCCTGGCAGGAGTCACCTTGGTGGAGCCACACGGTTTCTCCGCAGACATGACTGCGGGTAGTGGGGATCTCCGAGGCAATCAGGAGCTTCCCATGCGCGCACGCTTCGAGCACGGGAAGTCCGAATCCTTCATGGGCGCTCGGGAAGACCACCGCATCACATAAACGGTAGCAGGCTGCAATGGCGTTGTCGCTCAGCACAGACTCCGCACCGGCAAAGACAACCTCACTTTCCAGATGCAATGAAGCCACCAGTCGCTGCAGCTCATTCGCATAATCTATCGTCCGGGTCTGGTGTGGATCCGGCGCGCCGCTCACAATCAGCAACACAGAAATCCCTTTATCCCGCAGAGCGCCCGCAATTCCCACGCTGATCTCTATGCGTTTGCGCGGGAGCAGCCGTGCCGGATGAAACAGCACAATTTCTTTTTCAAAGATGCCTCTTTGATTGAGCAAATTTTTCAAGTGCTCCGGCACGCCCGCGATTTCCCATGGGTCGAATCCATTGGGGATCACAGATGTCCTGGCGGCATCGTATCCCTCCAGAGTGGCCAGCTGATGCAGACGTTCTTCCGAAATGCAGACGTACTCAAAGCCCGCATGGTACCGGGCGATTTCGGCATTTTCGCAATGCACGCGAGGGTCGTGCAGGTAGTCGGGATTGGTTGCCGCAATATCATGGGTCCAATGAATAAACCGGGTCGTTTTAAGTTCGTTGCTTGCCAATCCGGTCAGCGCTCTGGTTGCATCAGGATTGAATGGCATGGTGAGCAGGTTGTGGCAGATCACGACTTCGCAATCCTTAAGAGCACTCAACAATTGCGGCTTAAGAGTAGCCCGTCTGGATTCCGTGCTTTGCGCTTTCAAACCGGGAAGCACCACCACTTCGTACGCTGCATGGGAAGGACTGGCTCCTTCGCCGCAAACGACCTTCACCGCATACCCTCGTGCAGCCAATTCCCGCGCATGCGCTTGCACAATTTTCTCCACGCCTCCGGCCACGGGGGGGAAACTATAATGCACGAGTGCAATTTTCATCGTGCTGCGCTCAACCCCACCAAATGCGATTCAAGCCACATGTCCACATCGCTCAGCACTTTCTCGTAATCGAGGTCATGGAGCAAAAGGTGGTAGTTGCCGGGATAATAATTCAGTGAGTGGTCGGGGTGAGGGATCCGCCGGTCAAAATCCTCCACGGCTGCTGGCGGAACAAAAATGTCATGCTCTGCATAAAGTATGAGGCATGGATGGCAAATGAGTCCGGCGCTGCGATTGGCAGTCTCCATCATGGTCTTCAGGTTGGAAAGAAAGCCAAGAGTGAAGGATCGGATTTGTTGCGGAGCGGCCTGCAAAAACTCCTCATAGGCATCATCGCGTGTGAGCCTGATGGGTGGTGCATTTTTTGGAGTGAACGCAGCGGGCGTGATGCGAAGCCTCGGGGCAAGGCGCTGCAGGATGTCGAGCAAGGCGTTTTGCCAAGCGGACGTTTTCAAATGCAATGCCACCACCGGAGCATTCAGAATGAGGAGATCCACCGGCAATGCAGGCGTGTGAGTCGTGGCAAGAATCGAAAGCATGCCGCCCATGCTTTCGCCAAGCAGGACGCGGGGGACAGCGGGCTGGGAATTTGCGATGAGAGCGATGAACTCGCTCACGTCGCGCACGAGCAGCCGGAAGTCCCGAAGGTGACCGCGATTTTTTTCATCCGGGTCAAATGCCTGACTCCGCAGGTCAAATGAGTACGTGCAAATTCCCCGTTGCTGAAAATATTCGCCCAGTGGCTCGAAATCGGAGGCCGCGCCGCATAAGCCGTGGATCGCAATGATGATTGCGCGGGGGGACTCCACCGGCGACCAATGCCGCATACTCAGCGTCACGCCATCGCTGGTTGTCCACGTGCAAAAATCCTCGCTCACCGAGGCTTCGCCTTGTGAGCTGAGTGGTGAAAATTGCAGACTCATCGGCTGACGGACTCCCGCATGACTGTAGTTTACACCTTGCGTTCCAGTTGGGTGGATCGCAGATGAATGGTTTTTCGTTCCAAGTTATGATGTGCCTCAACGAAGCGGACCGTGCCGCTTCTGGCCCGCATCAATACAGAATGTGTGGTCGCAACGGATCCCTCCACTTGCACTCCTCTCAGCAACGGACTGTCACTGATCCCCGTGGCAGCAAAGAGGATATTGTTACCCTGTGCGAGGTCGCGGGACATGTATTGCTTGTCGAGCAGGTCGCCCCAGCCTTCAGCAATGAGAGATTTTTTTTCCTCGTCGTTGCTTGGCCAGATTTGCGCGCGCATGCCCCCGCCCAGGCACCGCAGTCCAGCAGCGGAAAGCACTGCCTCTGGAGCGCCTCCGATTCCTGCATAAAGATTGATATTCGAGGTGCGCATGGCTGGAGCTAGTGCCGCTGCGATGTCACCATCCATGATCATCCGCAGCGAAGCGCCTTTTCTCCGGATCGCCTCGATGAGTTCTCCGTTGCGCGGACGGTCCAGCACCGAGACCACCACGTCACGCACTTCTTTGCCGAGAATTTTTGCGGTGAGATCAATGACTTCCTCAATCGGGGCATCAATGTCAACCGGCAGCGATGGGTCTTCCATCCAGGCTTTGCGGACCTCCAGCGGGTAGGCCAGTTTCTTCATGTAGAACGCGGGGATCTCCTGCAGGCTCGGCTTTCCATCTTCTGTGGGCGATGCGGCGGCGATGCAGCTGATGCTGTTGTTCATGCCTTTGCTGACATTGGTCGTCCCGTCCACCGGGTCGAGTGCCACTTCAAATCGTGGTGTGCCTGTTGCCCATGTGCCGACTTTTTCACCTTTGAACAATCCCGGTGCTTCGTCTTTGATGCCTTCGCCAATTACGATCTCACCAGAGATATTCATGAGGTCGAACATGCCGCGAATGGCGTCACATGCGGCTTCATCGGCCATCTCTTTGCGGCCCTTGCCGAGCCATTGCAGCGTGTTGAGTGCGGCAACTTCGGTAGCCCGGAGAAAGTCCATCTCGATCTGCCGTTCATAATCGTGAAAGGGCTGTTTTCTTTCAGATGATTTATCCATTTCCGACTATGACGGAGGCCAACTCGATTGCCAAGCTCACATTGTTTGTTCGTCGTGATGCAGTTCACGTGCAATGAAAATCATGATCATGCACCACGCGGCATTGAGAAACAGAAACATCAAAAACTGCAGCTCTCCCGGCAGCGCATACAGGCCCAGCAGCGCCGGAGCCCAGAAGAGGACATTCGGTGCAAACATGGGGGGAACGTTTTTTAAAAAATACTCAACGCTCAAAACCTGGCAAAGTCTGCGGAATGAATAGCCCTGCTGCCTCCATGCAAACCAGATCAGGATGATCGGCACCGCAATGAACAGCGAATATCCGAATTGATCGCACAGCATTTTGATGACGACACGCCAGAACTCCGGGCCATCTCCAAAGATGCGCGATTGAAACGCATAGAACGCATTCACCATCCACCCAAGTGCCCCCATTAGCACACAGACATGCAACCAGTCCAGGACGGTCGGTGCCGGGCGGCCCTTTGGTCTCAGGATGAGTTTGATGCTTTCGGGGATCACTGCGCCGCTGATGATATTTGCCACCACAACGAAGAGGATGCCTCCCGCCATTTTCCATGCCATCAGCAGATCTGCGATTTCGCGAAACCGCGCGGACTGGTAATAAAAAACTGCCACAAGCACTGCTGCCATTTGCAAGGCAACGACCGCGGGCCAATAGGCCTTCAGCGCCCGCAACGCAGGCACGAACCACTCACGAAGCAGGTGCATGGATCACTACTACCCTTGGTAGAGAGGCTTCTTGCGAATCTCCGCAGAAAATTTTCTTCCTCGCACATCAATCAGCAATGGTGTGCCCGGCTTCGCGAGATCCGTCTGCACGTAGCCCATTCCAATCCCGATGCCCAGAGATGGAGACTGAGACCCGCTGCTTACCTCACCAATCACGGCACCCTCGGAATCACAGATCGGATAATGCGCACGGGGCGGTGGTGATTTTTGCGTCATCACAAATCCCACCAGCTTTTCACGGATGCCGTTTTCGATCGCTGTCATCAGCGGACGTTTGCCAATGAAATCCGCCTTTTCCCGGTCCACAAAAGTCATTAGACCCGACTCGGCCGGATTGCGCCTGGCTGAGAGATCGGAGCCATTGAGCGGGTAGCATTTTTCCAGGCGAAGGGTATCGCGGGCACCCAATCCGCATGGCAGGCATCCTTGATCGAGGCCGAGAATCGCATGCCAGATCCTGGTGGCATTTTCCGATGCAAAAAATATCTCGAAACCGTCTTCACCGGTATAACCCGTGCGTGCAACGGTCATTTGTTTTTCCGGGTAATCTTTTAAGCAATATCTCGCTGGCAGCTCTGCGTTTTCTCCGAGGAGTCTACCGAGCATTTGCGCAGACACAGGTCCCTGCAACGCCACCGCGGAGGAATCGCCGTGGAAATGCACTACTGTGTCCGATGACACATGAGCGCGGATCCAGCTGAGATCTTCGGCAATCTTGGAAGCATTGATGACCAGGAAATATTTTTCTTCGTCCATCAAATAGATGAGCAGGTCATCGATCACTCCTCCGCTTTGGTTAAGCATCAGTGAGTATTGGCCATCACCCGGCCTGAGTTTTGAAAGTTGATTAGTGAGCAGGCGGTTAAGGTCGGACCTTGCACTGGGGCCGCTGACCGTGACCTGTCCCATATGCGAAATATCAAACAGCCCTGCGTGTTTGCGCACCGCTTCGTGCTCCTGAAGGATCCCGCTGTATTGCACCGGCATATACCATCCCCCGAAATCCACCATCTTTGCCCCGGCGTCGATATGCGTCTGACAGAGAATCGTTTTCTTAAGTCCCGGAGGAGCAGGTTCGTTCATGATACTCCAGTTAATGCAAGAATGCGCGCGACCAATCAAGCCCGGAATTATGAGCATCGGGGATCAATGCCCGCCAAATGACCCCAACATCTGGTGTCACGCCCGTGACAAAATTTGTAACGCGCAGCGATGGTGTGGTTGCTTACGAGGCTTTGCAAAATCATCGGGAGGTGGTATTTGCGGGGGGAATGATCACTTTTACAAAAATGAATGGTGCGGGGAATGACTTTGTGGTGATGGACAATCGTACGCTGTCGCTGAATCTTTCCCTGAAGGAGAGTGAGCGCATTTGTGACCGCCATCGCGGAGTGGGTGCCTATGGTCGTCTGCTGGTGGAACCCGCTCAGGCCGGGGCGGATTTCCGCATGAGGTATTACAACAGTGATGGTGGAGAAGCAGAAATGTGTGGAAACGGCGCCCGTTGTTTTGCTCGATTTGCACAACGCGTAAGTGGACATGGCGGCAG
>JBGTCP010000274.1:0-6798 GCA_041748815.1 Chthoniobacterales bacterium | reverse complement strand
CGAGCCGGGCGATCGCATCCGTGTTATAGCAAATACCAAAGGAACTCAGGCAGGTGCCGATCCAGCGGCCACCCGCATCCCAGTACACCTCGCCATTCAACTCCTGAGGGATCACATTTTCGTTAAAGATCTCGGGATATTTTTCAACCACCCCTGAGTCCACAAGGCGTCCTGCTTCCGCCTGCATGATGAAATCGTAAGCGCCACCGCCAAAGAAAAGATCGATATTGCCGCCGACTTCAGATCCGAGAAAAGCCCGGCGCGCGGACTGTGCTTCATCGTCATCGGCTGGATTCTCCGGCAGTGTGATCCGGCGGTTATCAAAAGCTCCCTGCACAGTCACGTTCCATGGTCGGTTCAGCGTGCGCCGCCAGTAGTTTTCAAAGGCAGCAAGATATTCGGAGGTGAGAAACTTGGCGATCTCGCTGGTTCCGCCTGGCGTCCGCCAGTCGATGCCGACATTTTCACCCGTCTTGGCAAACCAATGCTCGCGGAAAGCGAAGGTGAATTCTCTTCGTATCGCTTCGTTGTGAGGAGAAATAATCACCAGCGTGCGGTCGGCAGTTCCCGTGATTTCATCCTTCTGCTGAAAAAAGAATGGAATTCCAATGGTGATCAGCAATGCCAGGAGAACGACGCTATATCTCATGCCGGAATAATGTTACCTGCCAAGAATCACCACATCCTCAGGATCCGCGGAGGCATAGACCGTTTGCGCGCTGTCCAGATCCACAAAGCGGGGATTAATTTCATAAATTTTGAGCTCGGTGCCAGCGCACTGCACACGGTATTGAGCAACCTCGCCGAGATAAGTGGATTCGCCGATGGAGCCCTGCAAAGCATTGCCAGTGACAGCTTCGGTGTGCAAATTCCAGGCTTCCGGGCGGATCGAGAGCGTCACGGTTTCATTCGCCGCAGGGGACCAGTCGGGATCTGAGAAATGCCCTGTGAACTCACCAGCAGCAGTAGCAACCGTCCCGGTTTTTCCATTTTTCGAGACCAATGTGCCTTCGATAAAATTCGTCTCGCCAATAAAATCTGCCACCACCGTCGATGTCGGTCGGCGATAAACCTCACGGGGAGTGCCGATCTGGGAGACTTTGCCTCCATCGAGGATTGCCATGCGATCTGAAATCGACAGCGCCTCCTTCTGATCGTGCGTCACATAAATCGCGGTCAGGCCGAATTCTTTACAAATGCGACGGATCTCACCCCGCATCTCCAGTCGGAGCTTTGCATCCAGATTGGAGAGGGGCTCATCAAGCAGGAGGCAGCGCGGGCGAATGACCAATGCCCGGGCAAGGGCGACACGTTGCTGCTGGCCTCCGGAGAGCTGGTTAATCTTGCGCTCGGCATAGGGAGCCATACGGACGGATTCCAGCGCTTCCCCCACCCTGCGTGTGATTTCCGCTTTGGGAAGTTTTCTTTCCTCCAGACCGAATGCCACGTTGCCGGCCACTGTCATGTGCGGCCAAAGCGCGTAGCTTTGAAACATCATGCCAGTATTCCGTTTGTGCGGCGGGACACGGCTCACGTCATCTTTGTCGAATAAAATCCTGCCAGCCTCGGGTTGATAGAAGCCCGCGATATTGCGAAGTAGCGTTGTTTTTCCACAGCCGGACGGGCCAAGCAGGAAAAAAATCTCTCCAGGCTCGATTTGGATGTTGATGTCCTGAAGCGCGATTACATCGCCGAAACGTTTGGTCAGACCTTCGATGGTAACTGAAATCATGAGAGCATGCTGAGCTGGTGGTGACAATGCCCGCGATGCCGTCCAACGCGGTCCGCACAAATTGGCAGGTTTTCCGTGGCTTGTCACAGGAAATTCTTCACAATCGATCTGCATTGAAAATTGTGCTGGCTTTTTTGCAAGAGATAAGCATTCTACCGGGTGCTGAGCACCGGATAGGATTCTCCCTTATCCGAGCAAAGCGCTTTCAGGGAATCCAAAACAACCAACACGGTCGATCCGGCTACAAACGAATGGTGGATATCACAAACATCGCTGAGCGCATTCCGCAGCGGCTCATGGAGGACACCTCCGGGCTGATTTGTGCCGTCACTCTTGACGGGTGCATCGTGCACGTGAACCCTGCCGTCACGCGTATTCTGGGCTACAAGCCAGAAGAGGTCGCCGGCCGGGAATACTGGAAGCTCGCGCATCCCGAAGACCTGGCCAAAGTGCGCGAGGGTGAGAGGCACTGCGTGGAAACAGGGCGGCTTTACAATTTTGTGAACCGTTATCTCCATCGGAACGGCCAACCTGTGCACATGAGCTGGACATGCTTGTTTGTGCCGGAGGATGGCATGATCTACGGCATCGCCCACGACGTGACCGCACTGGTGGAAGCACAGGAGGCCAGCGAAAAACTAGCCACCTCGCTGGCCCGCATGCTGGATACCATCGAGCAAGGCTATTTCACGGTCAGCAGAAACTGGGAACTCATCCACATCAACCGAATCTTCGAAGAAACCTTCCAGGTTTCCCGCGAAAACGTGCTCGGCCGATCCATCTTCGACTGCCTGCGCGGTTTCAGCGACAGCGACCTCCATGCACAACTGAAGCATGCGATGGACTTCTCGGGCCGGGTCGAAGCAGTCACAAACTTTGCGCCACTTAATAAAATCTTTGAGATCAACGCCTCTGCGGCTGCAGAAGGCCTGAGCGTTTATTTCCGCGATATCACCGAGAGCCGCAAAGTGGAGGAAGATCTTGCCACTTCCCTGGAACGCTTCGAACGGGTTGCCCAGGTTTCCAATGACACGATCTATGACTGGGACCTGAGTAATGACAGCCTGTGGTTTAGTGATGGCATCGAACGCACCTTCCGCTGGGCCGCCGAAACTCCTTCGTGGACGATCCAAAGATTCATCGAAGCAGTCCATCCAGATGACCGGCAGAATGTCGAGGCTTCACTGAACGGCGCTGTCAACGGACAGGAATCCGTTTGGACCACTGAATATCGCTTCTTACGCGGCGATGGCACTTATGCGGTCGTGCAGGACCGGGGCTTTATTCTCCGCAACCCCCAGAGCGATGCCATCAGGATGGTCGGTGGCATGGCAGATGTCACCGACACTAAAAACATCCAAAACCGCCTATATTGGCAGGCTGATCTGCTCGATCGCACCACCGATGTGATTATTGTCTGCCGCACGGATGGCGTCATTGTTTTCTGGAATCGCAAAGCTGAAAACATACTCGGCTGGATCTCTGAGGAAGTGGTGGGCCAGAATGCGAGGAAGCTCTTCGGGCATCCCGATGAAACAGTCACAGTCGCCATCAACACTGTGTTGCAGCGCGGTGAATGGAACGGAGAAATCACGCGCCAAAATAAATACGGTGAGCAACTCACCTTCGATTGCCGGTGGGTCTACATGCCGGAGAGCGAGATCGAAGCAGAATGTTTGCTTCTGGTCTGCACCGACGTCACGGAACGCCGGAAACTGGAGGCTCAGTTCCAAAGGGCTCAGAGGCTTGAAAGTATTGGCACGCTGGCCGGTGGCATCGCACATGATCTTAACAACGTGCTTGCTCCGATATTACTGGCCATGGATATCCTGCGCGGCCAGGTCCACACGCAGGAAGGCCGAATGATCCTTGAGACCATCGAGGCCAGTGCACAACGCGCCGCCAGCATGGTGAACCAGCTGCTGCTTTATTCCCGCGGTGTGGAAGGCGACCGCCATCCCATTAATCCGGTCCCGATCATCAATGATGTGGTGCACATGCTCCGCCAGACGTTCCCGAAAACCCTCACCATTGAGCAGGATGTGGATGAATACCTTGCCAACATCAATGTGGATCCCACCCAGCTCCACCAAGTCATCCTGAATCTCTGCGTCAATGCGCGTGATGCCGTCGGAGAATCCGGCAACATTGAAATACACGCATCCAATTACTTCATCGATAAGCTGAATTCCTCAAAAGCCCTCCAAGCCGGCGAAGGCGATTATGTGCACATCTCCGTGCGCGATGATGGCGAAGGAATCCCGCCGGAAATTATGGATAAGATTTTCGAGCCGTTCTTTACCACCAAAGAACAAGGTAAAGGCACCGGGCTCGGGCTTTCGACAGTGCTGGCCATTGTGAAAAGTCTGGGCGGGTTTATCGAACTCACCAGCGAAGTCGGGTATGGAAGCAAATTTGATGTCTACCTGCCCTGCGTTTCAAATATTCAAGATCCTTCAGCCGATGGCCTCAACCAGCGCATGCCGCGCGGGTATCAGGAATTGATTTTGGTGGTCGACGATGAAAAACCCGTTCGCGATATCACCAAAGAAACACTTGAGCTCTACGGATACCGCGTTGTCACAGCCCGCGACGGTGCTGAGGCCATCGCGATCTACGCGCAGAAGCGCAGCGAGATCCAAGTCGTGCTCACTGATATGATGATGCCTGTCATGGATGGTCCGGCCCTCGTCAATGCACTCCAGCACATTAACCCGAATATTCAGATCATTGGTGCCAGCGGGCTTGGCTCGCAAGGCGGCGTGGCAAAAGCGGCCAATGCCGGCGTCCTCCATTTTTTACCCAAACCCTACAGCGCCTCATCACTCCTCTGCTTGTTGCGCAATTTGCTCAACCACGAAGGGGACGGGACTGTGTGATCGAGTCCTTTCACTCCGGGAAACGTGACTTCCCGTTTTGCGAGCAACACGCTGTCGGGCACCGGCGGACACGCCAAGGGCAAAACCTCCACGCGCGCATGCTCACTCGCAGCTGACGAGACACCCTGGCCAAAGCAGCGTTCCCGCTGGAGCCTGGCCAGCGGTCCCAGTAACCCGCCGATCTGCTCGAAGCTCAATTCCAGGGCATCACACTTCTGGGATTCCGAGAGCACACGCACCGCTCTCACCTCGGCCTCAGGAGCCAGCGTCGAAGCAATGGCCACATATCCCGCAAATTGTAATCCCTTGCCCATCCCGAGATTTGCAATCGTGAGCGGATCCTCACTCGCACCCGTTTTATAATCCATAACTCGCACAAAGCCGGCTTCTCTCAGTTCCGGTCGATCGGATACGAGAAGATCCACACGTCCCTTGAGATCGAGCATTTCGTTGGAGTTGAGCTTCACACTCGCACTCAACGTCATCTCTGGCTGCAACGAATGTGTGGACGGAACCTCGTCAACAAGGGCCAGGCAGCGGGTGGTCTGCCAAATCGACCGCTCCAAGACTGCCCTCCACCATGCTGGCACCTCAGGGCGGGTCCCAAACAAATCCCTAAGCGAAACCAGGAAGAGGCTTCGCAAAGTGAGCAACACACACTCCGAGTTTTCTGCCGGAAATCCCGTGCCCGTTGCAGCAGCCTTCTGTGCAAGCTCACTCAGCCAGCGATGAGTCATGGTCCCTTGCACGAGCGCGGCCGACCGGTCAAACAATGCTGTGAGATACTTTGGCTCCGCACGCAAATAATGGCGGAAAACCATCGTCGCCGGAAACCGCATGGCGCCATCCAGACTCGTTGGACTCCATGGCCGCACATCACCCTCCTCGTTCCCAAGATCAAACATCCACGCATCAAAACGCTTCTGTGGATCGAAGCGGCTGGCATGAACGGTAGCCACCTTTTGCATGGCCGGATTCTGATTAGCCATCACCCCGGAATCCATGGCATTCCCCGTCACCTCTCGCAGCCCAGCGGAGGCCAATTTTCCTGCCATCGCCATCCATGCATTTGGGAACCGTTCGCGCGTCGGAGCCGCAGGGTCTCTGGATGCCATCGTAAAAACCACCGGGCCGTCGCAGTTCTGGATCAGATCTATCAACCGCGCATCCTGCAAAGCCGCCAAGTCACTCTTCGTCAGCAACGGGATTCCCGAAGCCTGGCTTTGATTCAGCTCCCGCTTTTTATCATCCGTCAAAAACGCATTTTCCTGCGGTCGCATCGGCCAGCTTCCTTCATGCGAATCCGCAAACACCAGCCCGCCCCATCGACGCCCTCCTGCTTTGGAATGATCGGTGATAATAATCTTTGCAAATCCGTGATTGGCCGCCGGATCCACCCGCGCAGGTCGCGCATCCACCATCACCGCCACATAATCCAGAAAGTCACCCGTTGTGATGGATCGGTCCTTCGCAACCTCCCCGATCCGCGACCACAAAGGTTCCAGCAAATCCACAGTGAGATCAAAATTTCCGAGCAGCCGTTTCCATGCTTCCGCATATCCCGCCCAGTCGCTCCGTTCCGGAAGGGTGCTCAAGGCGGCAACCAGCTCATCGAGTTTTGCCAGCACCTTCTGATCACCCCGACCCCGGTCGGCGTCCGCAGCAGCCTTCAAAATTACCCGCACATCCCTCGATTGACACTGACGAAACCCTTCCTCCAGCCAAAGAAAAGCCCCTTCAGGAGAAATAACTCTCCACGCATGATGCTGCAGCCGGTCAAGGCATTGGACGAGTGAAAGAAATACCTCCGCATCAAAGTCCGCAGAGATGCACTCAAGGATCGCTTCCACCACACGAGGTTCGGATCTCATCACAGGTAACTCCCGCAGCTCATCAAGGATCACAAATCCCTGAAGAATCAGTTTCTCCTTCAACACCGCCGCCTGCAGACATCTTGATGGGAAGATAATTCCCACCGGATGCGATGGCTCCGCATGGGCCGATTCCAGCATTCGTTGCACAGCATCCACGATGAGCGCAGTCTGCATAGTTTCGTTTTCCGCAATCACAGATTCCACACCGGCATCCGCTGCGATCAACTCTCTACCCCCGCTGAAGCTGGCCGCGCGATCATTGACCAGTGCGGATGTGCCGGAGTCCTCGCAAATTTCCCATTCACATTTCAAG
>JBGTCP010000273.1:0-8908 GCA_041748815.1 Chthoniobacterales bacterium | reverse complement strand
AGGCCATCCTTGCAGAGATCAGAGCAAGATTGGGCAAGCCGGGTTAAATGTTTAGTGAGGGTTTATGGCTCGTGCCGCCCTTGTTTTCACAGAGGCAGTTGCGGAAGTGGGGAGTTATGTGCAGCTTCCAAGCGGCAGATTCGACTCGCTTCAGTCCTGCATACACGGAATCCCCAATTCTCGTCGCCTCTGGCTTGCCATGCTGGAGCGGGCTGAGTAGCCTTTGCGTCCCTCAAACTCAAAACGCATTATGAACTCACCCGCATTATCCCTTTACGACACCACTCTTCGCGACGGCACGCAGGGTGAGGGCATTGCGTTCAGTTTGCTTGATAAACTGCGGATTGCGGAAAAATTGGATGCTTTTGGGATCCATTACATCGAGGGCGGTTGGCCGGGCTCCAATCCCAAGGACATCGCTTTCTTCGAGGAAGTCGCGAAAATCAATTGGAAAACCGCAAAAATCACAGCATTCGGCAGCACCCGCCGCGCCGACCTCACAGTAGACAACGATCCGCAAATTAAGACCCTCCTCGATGCGGGCACCGGCGTCGTCACCTTTTTCGGCAAAAGCTGGAAGCTGCATGTCACGCAGATTCTTAAAATCAAAGAAGATGCCAACCGGGCCATGATCCTCGATACCACAGCGTTTTTTAAAAAACACGGACGCGAAGTGATCTATGATGCTGAGCATTTTTTTGATGGCTTCAAAGATGATGCAGATCATGCATTGCGAACCCTCGCTGCCGCAAAAGACGGCGGCGCAGACATGCTTGTACTCTGCGACACCAATGGCGGATCGATGCCGGAGGAGATTGCGGAAATCACCAAACGGGTGATCGAAGAACTCGCAATCCCGGTTGGCATTCACACGCATAATGATTGCGGACTAGGCGTGGCTACCGCACTTGCATCCATCCGCGCCGGAGCCTGCCAGGTGCAGGGTACCATCAATGGCTATGGCGAGCGCACCGGCAACTGCAACCTCACCAGCGTGATCCCCAATCTTCAGCTCAAAATGGGCATTGAAGTAGTGCCCGATCTTTCGCAGCTCACGGATGTCTCCCATTTTGTGGACGAACTTGCCAACTGCCCTCACGATATCCGCGCACCCTTCATTGGCCACACCGCCTTTGCACACAAAGGCGGCATGCACGTCAACGCTGTGCAAAAGCTTGCCCGTTCCTACGAACACATCGTGCCGGAGTCCGTCGGCAATCAGCAGAACATCCTCGTTTCGGAGCTTTCCGGTCAGAGCAACGTCCTCTTGAAGGCTCAGGAACTTGGTTACAAGCTGGAGAAAGGCTCGCCCGAAGTCCGCAAGATCCTCGAAGCCGTCAAACACATGGAGAGCGAAGGCTACGAATTTGAAGCCGCCGAAGCATCGTTCAGTTTGCTCATCGCCCGTGCGCTTGGAGCCGATCCCGAGCCGCTCTTCGCGCTGAAGGAATACCACACAACTTTCCGCCGCTCCAACACCGGCTCCTGCGATACCTGCGAAGCCACCGTGAAAGTGGTCGTCAACGGTGAACACGAATACACCGTGGCCGAGGGCGATGGACCTGTGCATGCACTCGACAATGCGCTCCGCCGTGCGCTGCGTAAATTTTATCCTGAGGTGGATAATTTTTCGCTCGAAGATTATAAAGTGCGCATTCTCGACGGCCACGATGCCACAGCCGCCCGCACCCGCGTCCTCATTGTAAGCACTAACGGCCACAAAAGCTGGGGCACGGTGGGCGTTTCCAATAACATCATCGAGGCCAGCTGGCTTGCACTTGTGGATGGCATTCGCTACCAACTGCTCAATCCGAAACCTTGAAAAAACTCACCTCATTCGAGGATGCACAGGATTGGTTGAAGCACCGCGACAGCCCCGTCGTGCTTGTCCCCACGATGGGAGCGCTGCACGCAGGGCACACAACGCTCGTCGACCACGCCCGCAAAACGGCGGGGCCGCAAGGCACTGTGCTGGTCTCGATTTACTTGAACCCCACGCAATTTGACCGCGCAGAGGATCTGGAGAAATATCCGCGCGCACTAGAAAATGACCTTGGCCTCTGTGAGAAATACGGGGCAGATGCTGTGTTTGCGCCTGCGGATAACGGAGTTTACCTGCCGGACCATTCTGTCTTTGTGGATGAATATTCGCTCGCGCATTATTTGTGTGGTGCCTCGCGACCGGGGCATTTCCGGGGCGTGTGCACGATTGTTGCCAAGCTTTTTGCCGGACTCCGCCCGGATGCCGCGATTTTTGGGAAAAAAGACTTTCAGCAACTGGCAATCATCCGCCGCCTCGTGCGCGACCTGAATTTCCCTATCGAAATCCAAGGCGTCGAGACCGTGCGTGAGGCGGATGGACTTGCGCTGAGCAGCCGCAACGGGCGACTCACCCCCGACGCGCTTGCGGCAGCACCCGGCCTGTATCAGTCCCTGCTTGCCGCCAGACAGGCGTATCAAAGCGGTACGGTTGACTCATCCGACATCATCCATCGCGTCCGTGAAAGCATCGAATGCCTGCCCGGCGCACGTATCGATTACGTGCAACTCGTCAACAGCGAAACTCTGGAACCTGAAAATCCCGCAACCCCCGGCAGCACCCTCGCACTCGCAGTGTTTTTTGGCAGTGTTCGCTTGATCGACAATATTCAACTTTAGAAAATGATCAGGCCCGCTGAATTTTATGAAAACTTTTGATTTCCTCGTTCTTGGCAGCGGTGTAGCAGGGCTCACCTTTGCCCGCAAAGCAGCTGCCCATGGCAAAGTTGCCATCATTACTAAACGCAGCGGCGAGGAATCCAACACCATGTATGCGCAAGGCGGAGTCGCTTGCGTCACCAGCATCGAGGACTCGTTTGACCTGCACATTGCGGACACACTCGCCGCCGGAGCCGGACTTTGCGACGAGGACGCGGTGCGGACCGTCATCACCGAAGGCCCGCAACAAATCAAGGAGCTCATTTCGCTGGGCGTGCATTTTGACGAGCGTGATCTCCCTGCAGGCGGCACCGAGCTGGACTTGGGACGCGAGGGTGGCCATTCCAAACGCCGCGTCCTGCACGCTCAGGACACCACCGGACGGGAAATCGAAAGCAACCTCATCAGCACCGTGCGGGATAATCCCAACATCACACTGCTGGAAAATCATTTTGCCATTGACCTCATCACGTCGGGCAAGCTGGGCTTTACGACCGATAACCGCTGCCTCGGTGTTTATGTGCTTAACGAGGCAACCGGCGAAGTGGAGACCATCCGCAGCGACCGCACCGTGCTGGCGACCGGCGGTTGCGGAAAAGTCTATCTTTACACCACCAATCCCGCCATCGCCACCGGCGACGGGCTCGCCATGGCATGGCGCGCGGGTGCGGCCATTTCGAATATGGAGTTTGTGCAATTCCATCCGACCTGCCTTTTCCACCCCGCCGAACGCTCCTTTTTGATCACCGAAGCGGTGCGGGGTGAAGGCGCAAGGCTTATTGATGCAGCAGGCGAGGAGTTCATGCACAAATACGATCCGCAAGGCGCGCTTGCTCCGCGCGATATCGTGGCACGAGCGATTGATGCGGAAATGAAGCGAACCGGTGCAGCATGTGTTTTCCTCGATATCACCCACAAACCCGCGGAGTTCATTCGCGAACGCTTTCCAAATATTTACCAGCGTTGCATGGAGCTCGATATCGACATCACCACGAGTCCCATCCCGGTGGTCCCTGCAGCGCACTACCAATGCGGGGGTGTGCGCACCAGCCTCGACGGGACCACCGCCATCCGCGGACTTGCCGCCATCGGCGAAGTGGGCTGCACCGGACTCCACGGAGCAAACCGGCTTGCCAGCAATTCACTCCTCGAGGCGCTCGTCATGGCCGACCGCGCAGTCGATGCATTGGTGCATGCACTGCCGATTGGTGCCTCCATCTCGCTGCCGTCATCGCTGCCGGAATGGGAAAGCGGTAACGTCCAGGACGTCGATGAGATGGTCGTCATTTATCACAACTGGGATGAAATCCGCAGATTAATGTGGGATTACGTCGGCATCGTCCGCACCGACAAGCGTCTCCAGCGCGCCAGCACGCGACTCCGCAACCTGCAACGCGAGATCCACGAGTTCTACTGGAACTTTAAAGTTAACAGCGAGCTCCTGGAACTCCGCAACCTCGTCACCGTCGCCAGCATCATCGTCGATTCCGCGCTCTCCCGCAAAGAAAGCCGCGGACTCCATTACACGCTCGATTATCCCGACAAAAACGACGAGCGCTTCCTTAAAGATACAATTCTCTGGCGGGGCTGAAGACCATCCCGGAGTGCGTTGTGGCAGGGCGTTCAGGCCCTTGACCGCAAGGATGGCGAGGGCCCGCCATCACTACCTGCGCCCCACCCGCCGCATGAACAGATCCATGAGCTCGCGGGCCTCATCCACACGCAGCGCCACGGCTGCTGCAAAATAGACTCCCCCTGCCGCACCGATCAGCGACCCAAGCTTGAGGCATTTCCAGATGAATGCCATCTCTCCCCAACCTGCCAGCCACCACTGCCCGCCCCAGTAACACACTGCTGCCAGCAACCCGCCTGCCACCACCAATTTCAGCATAAGCACTGCCAGCGTGCGTGTATGCAGTCCTCCCGATGCTTTTGAGATCAAGAAATAAAGCACAGTAAAGTTAATCGCCGCCACCAATCCCGTGCTCAGCGCCAATCCACGATGCCCCATCCCGAGTTGGAACGTGAAGAACCAATTCAGGAGCAGGTTGGTCGCGATGGCCACAAATCCGACAACCATCGGAATCAGCCGCTTATCCAGCGCATAAAACGCAGGCGTCACTACTTTGATGCACGAATAAGCGATCAGCCCGAGCGCATAGAATTGCAACCCAGCGGCTGTCTGTGCTGTCATCATCGCAGTAAATCTTCCCCGCTCGTAAATGATCGAGATGATGGGTTCGGCAAGCAGCATAAGTCCAAGCGTGGCAGGCAGCGTGAGCACCACCGCAAGCCGAACACCGCGCGAAAGAAAGACCCGGAACTCCGGCATATTCCCCTGTGCTGCGCTGCGCGAAATTAGCGGCAGTGTCACTGTGGCAATCGCCACACCAAAAATTCCCAGCGGCAATTGCATCAGCCGGAACGCAATCTGCAGCCAGCTAATTGCTCCATCCTCAAGATATGAGGCAAAGATGCTGTTCACGAGGACATTGACCTGCACCGCGCTGGCCGCAACCACCGCAGGCCCCATCAAGCGCAGGATTTGGCGCACTCCGTCGTCACGCCACGCAAAATCCGCAGTAAATCGAAATCCCGTGCGAAACAAAGTAGGCAACTGAAATGCCAATTGCAAAAACCCGCCGACCAAAGTCCCAATTGCCAGACCCACGAGCGAAAGAGTTCCGAACTCAGGATCCAACCCCCAGCCGAGTCCCACTCCCGCAATGATCGAGCCAACATTGAAAAAGCTCGAAGCCAGCGCAGGCACGCCAAAAATGTGCTTCGCATTGAGCATGCCCATCACGAGTGCAGCAAGCGAGACCAGCAATATAAACGGATACATAATCTGCGCCAGCAGCACCGTAAGTGCGGCTTTCTCCGAATCGAAGCCGGGCGCAAGCACAGCAATGATCCAAGGTGCTGCAACGATTCCTACAAGAGAAACGAAACTCATAAATACGCCCGTGAGTGTCGCCACTTTGCATGCCAGTCCCCAGGCCGAAGCATCACCATCCGTTGTGATCTTCTTGGTAAAGGTCGTCACAAAGGCCATCGAAAGCGCACCCTCCGCGAAAAGATCCCTTAGCAAATTCGGCATTCGGAACGCCATCAGGAACGCATCAAGATTTCTTCCAGCACCAAAAAGCGCAGCAAAAACCATTTCCCGCACAAGCCCGAGCACACGGCTGCACATGACAGCAAGCCCGACGACTCCGACGGCTTTCGTGCTTTTGCGTGTTTGCTCTTCAGTCATGATTTCGATTTTGCTGCGGCGCGGCGCAGTCGATCATTGATCGCCACACCGATGCCCTTCTCGGGCACTGGCGATGCCACAATGCAGTCCAGACCTATGGTGTCCAGCTCGCGCAGCATTTGAAACAAATTAGCCCCCGCTTCCGCAAGATTTCCGACCGGGCTTAAATTAAAAACGACCCGCGCGCCTTCCGGCGCATCTACCTGCCCGAACAATAAATATCCCGCCCTCGCTGAGCTCACCAAATCCCCAGCCAGCCTCAACGGCGTGGCAGGCGCGTAATGCACTTCCAACTGCCCAGGTGCCACAGGAGATGCATTTGTCGAACTCCCATGCGACACGGGTCCCAGTTGTTCCGCAGCCACCGGACCCGGACGCAGGAGCTTCAGCGAGGCATCCTCCATAATCTGCACGATGGTCGACTCGACGCCGTGCGCCGTTGGCCCAGCATCTACAATCCACGGGATCCGCCCGGCCAGCTCCGCAAACACATGCTCTGCACGCGTCGGACTCACCCGGCCGAATCGATTGGCACTCGGTGCGGCAAGTGGCAATCCATGCGCCTGCATCACCGCTTGCATGACCGGATGCGCACTACAACGCACGGCCACCGTCGCAAGGCCCGAGGTCACAATGCCCGGAATTTCACCACTCGCGGGAAGCACCATCGTGAGCGGCCCGGGCCAGAATTTTTCAGCCAACTCCAGCATGACTGTTTGCTGGCTTTGCGATGGTTGCGTGAGCTCCAACGCGTGGCCGGTGTCGCGCACATGCACGATGAGCGGATCAAACAGCGGTCGCTCTTTGGCTTCGAAAATCTTCACCACGGCGCTTGCGTTAAGCGCATTCGCCGCGAGGCCATAAACCGTCTCTGTCGGCAATCCCACCAAATCCCCCGCTCGCAAAGCATCGCCGATCTGCTCCAGCACAGAATCCGGAGTGGTGGACCAGTTCAGGATATGCGTGTCGAACGGCTCATTCATTGGGAAGCGTCATCGCGAGCACCGAATCCGTTTGTTTGCGGCGAAACGCCTCAAGCTTAGCACGCACCGCGGGCTCCCAACGTGCGATCAGGGATGCCGCAGCGAGCGCTGCGTTTTTTGCTCCAGCAAGTCCGATTGCCAATGTGCCCGCGCCGGACTCTGTCATTGCCGCTAACGTTGCATGTTGCTCGGCCGCGTCTGCAACTAGTGGCACCGCAAAAACGGGCAGCTCGGTTCCAAGGTTCAGCTCTGTGAGTTCCAGAGTCTCAGGTGCAAGCCAGATCACAGCAGCCGTCTCCGCATCCAACACGGCTTTCGTCGCACTCAGGCCTTCAATGGCAGAGTGCCTGATCTCAAAATCCAGCAACACCGCGGCACACTCCTGCGCCAGTTCTCCGGCCTCCCGGCATCCATGCGCATATCCAATGATCACCTGCGAATTCATCCGGGATTGATGTCCGATCCCTCCCACAAAATCCAGCAACATTTTGTAAAATGCCCCACACGTGAATCCGAGAAAGGATGACAGTCAGCGCACGCGCGCTTCGAAGCCGCATGAGAGTAGCCAGGCGATCCCGTTGACGCCGGGCACAATCGCGTCCAAGTTATGAAGGATCAGTAAACCTTAACCCGCCGAAATGTATGCAACAAGACCCTGCGAAAGATAAAGACGATTTTGAAGATGACCTGGAAACCTTCGAGGACATCCCGCAAGAAGATAAAGACCTTCAGCGACTGAAAGTTGATGAGGAAAAATCCACCGGCAAGGAGCTGTTGGAAGTCGATGAGAAGATCGAAGAAAAGACGGACTGACCGGGGCAAAACGCCGCCAAAGTGTGGTGTGGCAGGTATTTATCCCTCGAAATCCAAACTTTATTGAACTGAGCACAAACATTGCTCATCTCAAGTATTGCATACTTGTTCGAGATCTGCCTAAATAAGAAAATGCACGAGCACCCCTCCAATACAATCAACCCGAAAGCGACTGAACTATTTAACTCTGCAATGCAGTTTTTAAGAGAGAGTCCGCTTCGCGTCACCTCCCCCCGCATCAGCATCCTCAGGCTTCTCAGCCGCGAGCACGGCCCATTCACAGCCGAGCAGACTCATGAGCACGTTAAGGAATACGGCTGCGATTTGGTGACAGTTTACCGCACTCTCACTACCTTCGAAGAACTCGGATTGGTCCGCCGCTGCGATTTTGGCGATGGTGCTTACCGCTACGAAATTAACGATCCTGACCATCACCATCATCATCTCGTCTGTCGCAAATGTCGCAAAGTCGAGACGATGGAGATCTGCGTGATCACCCCGCTCGAAGAACTGGCCAGCGAAAAAGGTTACACTAACCTCACTCACTCGCTGGAAGTTTTCGGGGTGTGCCCCGAGTGTAGCCAGGCCAAAAAATAGTATTGTATGTCGATCCGCATTGCAACCGGCATCCTGCTTGCCTGCTGCCTTGCTTCCACCTTTGCAACTGCACTTGGACTCGCGGCCGGGCAAATCACGCCCGCGGTTGCGATCCTCAGCCTCGGCTTTGGAGCGATGGTTGCCGGCCTGCTGACATGGAAAATGTGGCTCGATGCAGAAGTCATCCGGCCCACATTCTGGAATGTCGCAGCATGGTCCGCTTTCGGGGTCTTCCTGTTTCACGGATTTCTCTGGCTCATCTACGTCGACGGCGATGCTTGGATGGCAGGAGCCCGGTATAATCTGGGCGACCTGCCGCTGCACATTACCTTCATTCAGGCCATAGCAAATGGGGCTCCCTTCTGGCTGGAGAACCCGATTTTTGCCGACACTCCACTGCGCTATCCGATCGGCATGGATCTCTTCAACGGGCTCCTCGCTCTCGTCGGCGTGGACGTTCAACGCGGTCTCATCTGGGTGGGACTTACCGGCGGTGTTTGTCTGGGAATCACCTTGCAACGCTGGGGTGGTGCATTTGCCATGGGCGGATTTCTCTTCGCTG
>JBGTCP010000272.1:0-8257 GCA_041748815.1 Chthoniobacterales bacterium | reverse complement strand
AACATGCCCTACCACTGCGAACTCGAAGCATTCCGCAACACACCGCACACTCCATCGCCGGATGGAGCTGTGCGTTTCCTTTTTTGCGGACAAATCATCGCCCGCAAAGGCGTGGACACGCTTATGGATGCATTCGCCCGGATCATCGCCAGCGGCGCAAACGCAAGGCTGCGTTTGGCAGGCCGCGAAGGTGAGCTGCAGGAATTTCTCGCAACACTCCCGCAGGAGGCGAGATCGCGGGTGGACTATGCCGGATTCAAAGCCCCCGAAGAACTGCCGCAGGTATTTGCGGAGTCGGATGTTTTTGTCCTTCCAAGTCGCTACGATGGCTGGGGTGTGGTCGTCAACCAAGCCCTCGGAGCTGGCCTGCCTGTAATTTGTTCCGATGCCGTTGGAGCCGGCGTGGACCTCGTGAAGCCGGAGGTGAACGGGTGGATTTTTGAAACAAACCAGGCCGATCAATTAGCCACAGCCATGCTGGAGGCTGCAGAGAACCAGGGATTGCGTGAGCAATTTGGCCGGAACTCCGAGATCGCCGCAGCGGATTGGACGCCGGAACGCGGTGCCGAACGCTTTCTGAAAATTTTTCACGAGGTGCACGCGGTATGAAAATTCTCTTCGTCTCAAGCAGCTCCGGATCGCGCGGCGGCGGGGAGCTCTATCTCCTGTACCTCGCCTCCGCACTCAAAACACGCGGTCACACGGTCGGGCTCTGGATGTCTGCCGATCCTCAAATGGATGAGCTCGCTGAAAAATTTGCCCCCATTGGTGAAGTGCTTCGCAGTCCGTATCGCAACACCTACCTTCATCGCATGCGGTCCTTGGCAACAACGTGGAACTTCCGCGAGAGCTCGCGCATCGCCCGCGAATGGAAAGCCTGGAAGCCCGACATCATCCACCTCAACAAACAAAATCTCGAGGACGGCCTTGATCTACTCCGCGCGTGCCAGGCAGGGAAGATTCCTTCGTGCTGCACGATTCATCTCACGCAATCCGCCACTTATCTTAAGGCACACACTGCGTGGTTGCGCGATGTGGTCGCGGTTCACGCGTTGAGTAAATACCAGGGCGTTTTCATCACTGTCCAAGAGGGCCGCGCTGCCGACCTGCGGAATTTTCTCGGCCCCAGACTCCAAGCCGAAGTCGTAGCGGTTCCCAACGGCGTGCCGCTCCTCGACCTGTATCAACTCGCAGCTGAACGCCTCCACAAACGCTTTCAGCTCGGACTCACGGAGACAGATTTTCTAGTGCTCGGAGTCGGCCGCATGATGCCGCAGAAGAGGCCTTTCCTTTTCCTCGACTACGCTGAAAAGTTGCTCGCTGAATGCCCGGCTGCCCGCGTCATCTGGATCGGCTCGGGTTGGCTGGATGATGAGTGGGATGCGGAAGTGCTCAAACGCGGACTTCAGGACCGGCTTCAGCGTGTGGGTTGGCAGCAGGACATCCCGTCGTGGCTTGCCGCCGGCGATGTCTTCCTTCATACCGCCGAATATGAAGGCATGCCACTCGCGTTGTTTGAGGCGATGTCGGCCCGGCTACCCTGCGTCATCACCGCAAATCTGCTCAAGGATATGCCATTTCTCGATACCGCTAGCGTGGCAGTGGCAGAAGAAATTGGCTCATGGCGGGAGTGGTTCGGCCTCACCGCTCAGCGCGAAGCAGTCGCCGCAGCCGGACGTCATCTTATCGAGACCCGCTTTTCTCATGACCGCATGGCAAGTGAGGTGGAAACAATTTACACCGCACTACTCAATGGAGCCGCCTCATGAAAATCTGGTTTTGCGAAACTCCCGGCGAAAAAGCCACCGGCGGCCTCGATGCTGCAATTCGTTCATTGGAGTCACATCTCATTGCCGACGGGATCGAAGTGATCTCCACGCGCGAGCTACCCGAGCCATTTCCCGAGTTCGATCTGGTGCATTTTCACGGCCTCTGGCAGCCGTGGCACAGTTCATTGAGCAAAGCGTTGCGCGACAACGGCCGGCCCTATCTCATTTCCCCGCACGGCATGCTCGAGCCCTGGGCGTGGAAGCACAAACGTTACAAAAAAATTCCCTACTTTTTTCTTCGTGAACGCAAACACCTCGCCGGTGCGAATTGCATTCTTGCTACTGCGGCCATGGAGCAGAAGAACTTGCAG
This sequence comes from Chthoniobacterales bacterium, assembly GCA_041748815.1. GTDB lineage: Bacteria > Verrucomicrobiota > Verrucomicrobiia > Chthoniobacterales > CAKUMP01 > JBGTCP01. The sequence goes on along the minus strand of JBGTCP010000272.1, from coordinate 6,117 downwards.
GAAGCGATTCCCAACGTGCGCGTCGAGGCCATCCCACTCGGTCTCACCGGAGATGCCCGGCCCGACTACACTCAAGCACGCACAAAACTGGGCTGGAGCGATGGTCGGAAAGTCCTGCTCTTCCTCTCCCGCGTCCACGAAAAAAAGGGCCTCGATCTTTTGCTGCAAGCGCTAGAGGGCATGCAGATCATGAGTTTCTGCCGTGTTGTGATCGTCGGTGGGGGTGACAGCGAATACGTCGAAAAACTCCAGCGCTACACAGAACAACACCGTGCCCGCCTTCCAGAGATCGAGTGGGTCGGAGAAGTCTGGGGTGACGACAAATGGAAATACCTGCAAGGCGCTGACCTCTTCTGCCTGCCGACGCATTCAGAAAATTTCGGCCTCGTGGTGCTCGAAGCAGTGCAAGTCGGAACACGCGTCATGACCACCGATCAGACCCCGTGGAAAGATCTGCTCGAGCCCGGCAAACACTGGATAATACAACCCGAAATCGAATCCATCCAGCACGCGCTGGTAAGCTATTTCAAACAATCCGAATGGACCGACACCCAACGCCTGGAACTTGCCGGCTGGGCCGGCACCCACTTCGGATGGTCCACCATCATCGCCCAATACAAAGCCCTCTACCACTCGCTTCGCACGGGATCCCGCTAGGCAAGGAAATCCCGAAGCGCAGGGACCAAGCATGCCACATATCTACCGGCATTTCATCCTACAGTAAATGATTTAGCGGTTTTGAGTGGGGCATCGACATGCCGTATTTGTAGCGTTTCTCAAAAGTAATCTGTGGAAATAGGAGTTATTGTCACGAACTTGCCTTGGACGTTTCGCATGCAAATCTGCACTTTAGCTGGTCCATTGAACGCCGGCTTACCATCGTCGCACGGTAGTCGGTGGTTCCTGATCGCGAAGCGATCTAAAATACAGCAGCCGGGGCTTGACCGCAACGACAGCCCCGGATAGCCACATGGAATAATCCCCACCCTGATAAGGGTGGCAGCTAGCTGAGCACCGAGTCCGCAAGTGGCTGTGATCCCTTCAGGATCAACGACGGGAGGGAAGGGTTCCGGGGGTATCGCTACGCTCAACCCCCGGCTCCTGCAGGTGAGATGCCTTCAGCATCTTCCAATGCCTGAAGTTTCCGAAATTACTTTTGAAAACCGCTCTAACAACAAACACGCAGCTGACATTCTCACATTCTTAAGAATGTGAGAATGTTATCGACCTGTGAGGATGTTCGCAGTTGATTTATCGCGGTTCGGAGAAGTAATTTCCTTAAAGCGAAGTTGCCTGTATGTGGAAGCGACACTCTTGTCGAGTTGGTAGCGGTTCCACTGCGACAAGACCCTCGCAGCGACATCGGACATGCACCAAGGTGGACCTTTGATAGCGATTTCGGGAAATTTTGAAAAACGCTGTAGCCTTCCAGGAGACTCCGCCTCGTTATTCTAGCTGCACGCTACAGCCACAAGGAGATGGTGTGTTTTTTGCCGTTCAGCTTGTCGAAATAGACGGCCAACTCCTCATGATGGTTTGGGCTTAAGGAAACCTGAACTCGTGTTTTGGCTTTTTTTGCGACTTCCACTGCGGCTTCAAACTCTGGCCGCGAGATTTCACGACCGGGCTGCCAAAAGTTCCCATCCACATCCACCATATACCTGCGCGGATCATTGCGAACTTCAAGATACCATTTTTTGGATTTCTCCGATTGTTCGATATGATTCAACCACACTATCATCCGATCGCGTTCGATCCAAAACGCGGGTGCGATATGGCACGAGCAATCCGGTTCATCACGAGTCATCACTCCCACCACGTCCGGGGCATTTTTTCCGTGCTCCCGGATCAGCCTGATTTGTTCCTTGGTGAAGTGGAGATGCCTCGAGGTCCCAACGGTCTGAATCTGCGCTTCAGTGAGCTGGAGTTTTAGATGCGGAAATTTTTCCAGAGACTGTTTCAAATCAAACCCATCCGCATATCCTGATGAGGTGATTCCACTGAAAAGCACCAGGCCAGTAAGAATACGGAGGAAGTTCATATCGACTCCTTTTATGATATGGCGGTGACCGCTTCGAGTTCACTCCAGCGCTCATAGAGCTTGGCGACTCGCGATTTTTCCAAATCGAGTTTTTGCGTGAGCGCGGCGATTTCGCTGGAGTGATTCACGATGAAATCATTGTCGCCAAGTTTGTCCTCCATGGCGGCCACTTCCTGCTCTGCTTCGAGGATTGTTTGCTCAATCGACTCGAGCTCGCGGGCTTCTTTGTAGGAAAGCTTCCGCTGCGTGGAAGCAGCAGGTTTTGGCGTCGCAACCACTGCCGCCGGAGCTGGCACGTGCTGGCGGGCTGCCGCTTGCGCCTCACGCTCGCGACGTTTCTCCAGGTAGTAGGAATAATTCCCAGGCTGGACATAAACACCATCCGGCTCGAATGCGACGACTTGATCGCAGACGCGATCCAGGAAATACCGGTCATGACTCACAACCAGCACGCTTCCATCGAAGTTCACAAGCGCCTCCTCCAGAATGCGAAGGCTTGGAAGATCGAGGTCGTTGGTGGGCTCATCCAACACCAGGAAATTGCCGCCACGCTTGAGAACTTTGGCTAATAGTAATCGCGCCCGCTCGCCGCCGGAAAGCAGCTCGATGCGTTCGCGGATGCGCTCGTCGGGAAATAAAAACCTCCGCAGGTAGGCGCGCACGCCAAGCACTTCACGGCCAAATTGTACACCTTCGTCACCGGCATCAGCGATTTCGTCCAGCACCGTTTTCGTGATGTCCAGTTCCTCGCGGCTTTGATCGATGTGATTGATTAATACGCGTTTTCCAATCGTCACCTCACCGGCATGCGGTTCCAACTGGCCGAGGCAAATTTTGAGAAGGGTGGATTTTCCTGCGCCATTCGGACCTACCACGCCAGTGCATTGGCCGGGCTCGATGGTGAGATTGAGGTGCCGGAAAAGTTCGCGTTCTTCGTCGCCTTCCCCCACCCGTGCGGCGACGTTGAGAAGCTGGATTCCAATATTGCCCATTGGCGGTGGCGGCGGCACTAGCAAGTCCATCTCACGTTCTTCCGGAGGTGCCTCCAGTCCGGCAACTTCGTAATATTTCTCCACCCGGTCTCGGGATTTGGTGCGGCGGGCACGCACGCCGGAGCGCACGAACTCGAGTTCCGCGCGCAGAAAACGCTGACGCCTCCTCTCGGCCTGGCCGGCGATCTGTTGGCGCAATGCCTTGGACTCAAGGAATGCGGTGTAATTGCCCGGATGAGAAAATGCGAGTCCGTCCGCGAGTTCAATGATGCGCGTGGCGATGACATCCAGAAAGTAACGGTCGTGCGTGATAAAAATTACCGCTCCGCGGAAGTTTGCGAGAAATGACTCGAGCCACCTGATCGAGTCGGCATCCAAATGGTTGGTTGGTTCATCAAGCAACAAGAGGTCGGGCTCAGAGGCGATGGCGCGGCAGAGTGCCACACGCCGTTTCTCACCGCCGGATAAATTAGCAATGGGCGCATCGAGTGGCGGCACGCCGAGCGCGGTGGCGTCGGCTTTGATGCGGGTATCGAGGTTCCATCCGTCGGCGGATTCGATCAGCTCCAGCAACTCATCCAGTTCGGCGTCGCTACCATCTCCGGCTTCATACCGTTCAATGGCCTCGACAATGTCCGCCGCACCGGACTGGATGTTTTCCAGGACGGTGCCAGAATTATCGAGTTCGAATTCCTGAGGAAGATAACCGACGCGCAACGCTTTGCGACGCATGATCTCGCCGCTGTCTGCGGAATTTTCGCCGGAGAGAATTTTCAGCAGGCTCGTTTTGCCACAGCCGTTGCGGCCGACGATGGCAACTTTTTCAGCGGGAGCCACGGCGAATGTGACTCCTTTGAGGAGCAGTTGATTGCCGTAAGAAAGTTTCAGCTCATTGGCTGAGAAGAGCGCAACACTCATGCCACGGAACTCTCTCCGGGCTCGCCCAGCAGACGGATCGTGTGTTTTGCGACATCCACCAGTGCGCACTGCTGGGCCCGGGCAGCCGCTTCCAGCTGGTCCATCGCTTCCGCCCTGCAGATCTGATACTGAGAGCGCAACAGCGAAATGGCCTTATCCACATACTGCACCATCTCGAGGTCACTCTTGAGCCGTGAGATCTCAACTTCCGAGGCGATCTGTTTGTAGTAGGCCGATAGAGCAAGTTGAATCGACGACTTCAATTGCTCGATGGAGTATGGCTTCACCAGAAACGCCTGAATCGATAGTTCCTCTGCCTGCTTCAATGTGCGTTCGTCCGTCATTCCGCTACTCAGGACGATGGCCACGGTCATTTCCTGCAGAATCCGTTTTGCCGCCGCGATGCCGTCTTTGGAAGGCATATTGACATCCATAAGGATGAGGTCGGGCTTCCGACGGCGGGCAAGGTCGATGGCCTCGTCGCCATTGGCTGCAATACCCACCACATCGTGGCCGAGCGATTTTAAAAAGTAACACACCGTGTCCACAAAAAGCTTCTCATCATCTGCCACAAGAATGCGCAGTGCCTTGGGACTGTCATCCGCAGCTTTTTTAAATTCCAGCTGAATGAGTTTGGTAACGTTCGGGATGTAGTTGGCGATTTCAGTCGATTTTTTCATGGGGATGGAAATTGGGTTGGGGGTCGGGGACACCTCATTGCTGAGGATTGACATCCATGTAGGAGGTATCAGCGAGGCCTTTTTCAAATTGGCTCAACAACCGCATGCCTTCCTTGGGTTTGATGTGATCTTTACGAATCGCTTTGTCAACCTGAGCTTTGTAAAGCCGCACCAGATAATTTTTATCCCACTGGGTCATGGTAAGCACGCCCTCAATGGTGGATCCGTCGATCACCTCTTCGATGTAGTGTCCCGATTCCTCATCTTCGTCGAGGAAAACATGTACCTCGGTCGCGCGACCAAAGAGATTATGAAAGTCCCCCATGATGTCCTGATAAGCACCGATCATGAAGAAACCGATGTAGTAGGGTTCGTCCTTGTTGAAGCGGTGAAGAGGAAGCGTGTGCCGTGGCTCGCCAAGTCCAATGAATTTCGCCACCTTGCCATCGGAGTCACACGTGATGTCCACAATAGTCGCGTCGCGCTCGGGAGCTTTGCGCAACCCGCTGATCGGCATGATCGGAAACAATTGCCCAAGCGCCCAATGGTCCAGCAAGGATTGAAACACGGAGAAGTTGCAAAGAAACTGGTCCGCCATGTCGACTTCGAGTTCTTTGATTTCCTCAGGCATGTGACTGACTCCCTCAAATAAATCGAGGATGCGGTCGCCGATTTGCCAGAAGAGCAATTCGATTTTCGCTTTGCTCTCGAGATCCAGCATCCCGAGCTCAAACATGTTTTGGGCCTGCTCTTTGATTTGCTTGGCGTCGTGAAGGTTTTCCTGGCGATGTTTCTTGGAAAGCGATTTCTTGATTTCCAGTAAATCTTTCACCAGCTTGTGATCGGTCTCGGCCGGGGTGACTTTGGCGTCAGCGGGGCTTTTCTCGATCGAGCCGTAAGCCTCCGCGACCAGCATTGAGTGGTGCGCCACGATCGCTCTCCCGCTTTCGGAAACGATAATAGGGTGCGGGACGTTTTCCGAGTCACACACATCCATCAGGTTGTAAACAACATCGCGGGTGTATTCCGGCAGTGAGTAATTCATTGAGCTATCTGACATGCTGCGGCCACCTTCATAGTCCACGCCCAGGCCGCCGCCGACATCGATGTAACCGAGCGGATGCCCCATTTTCACAAGCTTCGCATAAAACCGTGCTCCCTCGCGCACAGCTCCTTTGATAGTGCGGATGTCGGGCACCTGCGATCCCACGTGGAAATGCACCAGCTTCAAGCAGTGGGCAAGGTGCCTGCGTTTCAGCTCGTTGCTGGCCTCGACAAGATCTGCGGTGGTGAGGCCGAACTTGGCATTCTCGCCGCCGCTGGTTGCCCACTTGCCCGCACCTTTGCTTTGCAGCCGCAGACGAAGACCAATCCACGGCTCGACGTGCATTTTCTCAGCAATATCAAGGGTGTCGTAGAGCTCTTCGATCTTCTCAATCACGATCACGATCTGCTTGCCGAGTTTGCGACCGCCCAGCGCGTGTGT
>JBGTCP010000271.1:0-2930 GCA_041748815.1 Chthoniobacterales bacterium | reverse complement strand
TTGAGCCTTCGCACCGTGGCCATCCTCAAACTCAGCCGTCACCTGCGCAAGGTTCTCAAGGATCTCACTTTCCCGGAAGACGTGCATGTGACGGTCGATGTGGATCCATTTAGCCTTATGTGAAGTATGGACAAGATTGATCTCTCAGAAAAATTCCTCATGGACACCGGCGGGTGGAAGGAAATGAAAGAAGCCCGCATGATCGTCGCAGCCGGGGCAGTGCGCGAGGCAACATACGAAGCCAACAGGCTTCAAGGCATTGTTCGCTCGGGCAGCAAAGACTTTGCTTCGGGACTGATGTTTCACTCAAAGACGCATGTGGACAATCACTGCACCTGCCTGCGATCCAAACGCGAAGGCATTATTTGTAGTCACTCGCTGGCTGTGGGATTGGCAGTGCTCGGACACGGACCTGTAAAAACAGAGCCCCCGCCCGCTCAGGAAAAGCCAGCCACCGTATCCACATGGCCTGCGATTTTTACCGAACCTGTCGAAGGCGCTCAACTGCTACAGCTCTCAGTCCTGCTGCCGCCGAACTTCGCCACCGCATGGGAGAAAAACCGCGTGCCTGTGATTGTGGAAATGAATCTGGGCGATGGTCCGGCACAACTTACGACGCTCAAGAAGCAGGATCAGTATTGGACCGGTGACGAAGATGCGGGTCTGCTGGAATGGTTGCGATCCGTTTCGCCCGCGGAACCCGCAAGTATGCTTGCGGTAGAGCAGGAACAATTCATCAACCTGCTGGATGCGTGTACGGCGCATCCGCGTATCACGCTCGGTCGAGCCCAACGAATCGACGTTTCTCCGGAGCCGCTGTTACCAAGTCTCACACTGTTGGGACTCAAGGTGGCTGCAAAGTTGCCGACGGGCACACTCGCATGCGAAGTAGGTGCGTGGCAGTGGCAACCGCCTGTCTTCCAGCCGATAGCGCCGGGCCTCCCCACCCGCTTTGGAAAATTACTCACTCGCGGCATGGTACTGGATGCAGAAACCGCTTCGCGCGACCTCGAGATGCTCTCCGATTTTTTCACAGTGCCGCCGGATCTGGCGGAGCATCTCCCGGCGCCTGTCGCGCCGGATGTGCGACTCGAAATCGAGGGCACACTCAACGGCCTCAATGCGAACGTTTCATTTTTCTATCGCGGGCTGGATCGTGCATTGGACCCGGCTCAAGGCTCGATCCTGTTCAAGACTCCGGAAGGTCAACCAGCCACAACCAGCCCGTCGATGGAAGGTGATGCCTATGGCCGCCTGATGGAGCGAGGGTTTCTGCCCGGGAAAAAGCAGGGCGAATTTCAGCTGAAAGACCGGGCACAGATCCTGCACTTTTTTGCCTTTGGCCGTGACTCTTTGCCTGCGGATTGGCAAGTGATCCTTCGAGACATGGCAACTCACGCCGACCATCAAGTCGTGCGCGTGCGTCCAACCTTGGAAGCACAGTGGTCCGGGGGCGGCGAGGATTGGTTCACGGTGCAGGTGGAATACTTGGCTGCTGACGACTCACGAATAAGCGTCAGCGAGGTCCAGCGGTTGTTGCGCGGCGGCGCGTCACACACTAAACGTGCAGACGGGAAGACACTTGTCATCGATGAAAATGCCATCGAAGGCCTGGACGCCGCCATTGCCGATTGTGCGCCGCAACAGCATCAGCCAGGAAGCTTCCGCCTGCGCAATGGTAATGCGGATTTTATTCAGCAATCCGCCGCCGCGCTTGGCGTGGAAATGCGAAGCATCGGACATGCTGAAACACCTGAGTTTGAGCTCTCCGATGAATGGAAACAGACACTCCGCTTATATCAGCAAACCGGGGTGCAGTGGATGTTATTGGCGCTGCAAAAATTCGGCGGCGGCTTGCTGGCTGACGACATGGGCCTCGGCAAAACCGTGCAATGTCTGAGCGTAATTGACACGGGGAGCTTCCGCACCTTGGTCGTGGCACCTGCCTCATTGCTGGAAAATTGGAGAGCTGAGGTAGAACGGTTCATTCCCGAACGAAGCTGCGGAGTGGCTTCCAGCGGTCAGGTGCTTGGAGCCATGGATTTGAGCTCGTTGGATATCAACATCACTAGTTATGGACTCCTGCGTGGACACACTGAAATTTTTGCACGCTCCAACTTTGATTTAGTGGTTCTGGATGAAGCGCAGAACATTAAAAACGCCGACAGCCAGGCAGCTAAAGCAGCCATGCGCCTGAAAGCCTCCCGACGAATTGCCCTCACGGGGACACCGCTGGAGAATTCACCATTCGATTTGTGGTCGATATGCCGATTCGTAGTGCCAGGGTATCTTGGAGAAGTTTCCTTTTTCAAAGAGCGGTTTCTGACGGGCCTACAGGATGCCGGGACCATGCAACGCCTCGGCAGACGGGTTGCACCGATTGTGTTGCGACGGGAGAAAAGTGAGGTCGCAAAGGATCTCCCGCCGCGCATCGAGCAGGAGCATCACTGCGATCTCACCACCGCCCAGCAAACCATCTATGCGGATTTTCTCAAGGCTGCACGCCAGCGCATTGATTCCGCGCAGGACGATCAGCAAAAACGCATGATGGCACTCACTGCCCTGCTGCGGTTACGCCAGATTTGCTGTGACCTGCGATTACTCGGCGGCACCAGTGCGGAGGAATTCACTGAATCAGACAGCGGCAAGCTGGTTTTGCTCCTGGACCTGCTCGAGCAATCCATCGCAGCAGGCCACCGCACGCTCGTATTCAGCCAGTTCACTTCCATGCTGCACTTGATCCAGGAAGCATTGAAGTCGCGCGGCATTGAACACTGTTACTTGGACGGCAGCACACGCAAGCGCCATGAGGAGGTCGGGCGGTTTCAGAATAATGCTCACATCCCGGTGTTTTTGATCAGCCTCAAAGCAGGCGGTGTGGGGCTGAACCTCACAGGAGCTGATCATGTCATCCACTTTGATCCGTGGTG
>JBGTCP010000270.1:0-6183 GCA_041748815.1 Chthoniobacterales bacterium | reverse complement strand
CAGGATGTGGTCGGAGGCGGCTTCGGCGTCAGCTACGACTGGACTCCTGAGCTGCGCAGCTTCGCCAGCGTGTATCGCGGCTTCTCGATCCCCGGCCCCAATTCCTTCATCAGCGAAGATTTGAATGAGGAGACATCCACGGCCATCGAAATCGGCACACGCTATGACAACTCCACCGGATTCTCCGCCGAGGGCATCTTCTTTGCCTCATTCTACGAAGACCTCATCGTGGACAGCAACGTGGGTGGCGGCGGCGGAAGCGGCACCACTGAGAATGCCGGTGACGTCGATGTCTATGGCCTGGAGCTCGCAGTGAGTTACGATCCGGGCGTAGCCAACAGCTGGGTGTTTAATATGCCCAACTCGCTGGCATTCACCTACACGGATGCCACGTTCGCAAACACATCCAGCGCTGTGGGCGATGAGGCGGAGTCCATTTTCGCAGGCGCCACCAAGGGCAATCGTCTGCCTTACATTCCAGAATACCAGATCACTGTGACCACAGGCATTGAGTATGAAAAACTTGGCGTTTATCTGGTGGGCAGCTACGTGCCTGCGACCTTCGCAACCGGCAGCAACACCAGCGGCCAAACACGGCCTGACGGAGTGCGCGATGCCCGCTACGGTCGCACCGAAGCTCACTTCCTGCTTGATTTGGAAGCAAAATACCAACTCACGGAAAACTTCGAGCTCTTCGCAGGCATCAAAAACATCACTGGCGCGGAATACATCGCAAGCCGCATTCCTGAAGGTCCGCGCCCCGGTGCGCCACGCCTGATCTACGCCGGCGGCACGGTGCGATTCTAAGTAACACATTCCAATCTCACAATCGCGCACTCACGACTTGGTTTTTCGTGAGTGCGCGTTATTGTGTGCAGATATGATGCTCTCCGCTCCTCTCACCCGCATTGCCGCGTTGGCACTTTTAGCCGCGATGCTCTGGCAGCCAGCTGCTCAGGCTCAGCAGCGGGCATCGCAACTTCCATTCTCCAAAGTTTTCATTGGCGAAAAACAGTTCCACGATCTGGTGCGCAAAGCTGAGAGGGAGCGGTGGCGTAATCTTCCATTGGGCGACCGCACCGTGACCGTGGGCCTCGCGCTAGTCGGCACACCTTACGCAAATTGGACGCTGGAAGTCGATGACCGCATCGAAGCGGTATCCGCAAATTTTGCGGGGATGGATTGCTGGACGTTTTTTGAAGTGGCTCTCGGTTTCGCGCGGATGCTTGCAGTGAAAGACGGCGACTACACGCCGCAGGACCTCCTCGCCATGATCGAGCTTGAGCGGTATCGCGGCGGCAAGTGCACCGGCAACTATTTCTCCCGCCTCCACCACCTCGAGGATTGGATGTATGACAATGAACGGCGTGGATTGATCCAGGATCTCAACCGGCCGCTTGGCGGCGTGCGCATCACCGGTCGCAACATGGAATACATGGGCAAGAACTGGAAACAATTCCGTTACCTGCGTGCCGATCGTTCGCTCATTCCGAAATTCCAAAAACTGGAAAGCGAAATTTCCTCGCGGTCGATCTATCACATTCCAAAAAGCAAAGTTCCCCAGATCGAACGCAATCTCCAAAACGGTGACGTGATCAGCATCACCACCAACTGGCACGGCACCTTCACCAGCCACGTCGGCTTGGCGTATCGCGACCGCAGCGGCACATTACGCTTCGTGCATGCGTCGCGCGACGAACGAAAAGTCATCGTCGATTCCCGCATGAGCGACTACCTCAACCGCTACAGCAAACACGCCGGCATCATGGTCGCACGCCCGCTGGAAGTCACCCGCACCGCCAGGCGATAGAGCATCGCCTTGGCTGGTGGAGTGCGCGGCAACTCACAACTCATCTCCCACGTCCCGCACAAGCAGGCGGATGAATTCGGCCTCGTTACCTTCCATCGGGGTCAATGAACGCACCGTGACGGTTTCAAAACCTTCTTCCGCCGGGACAGGGTCACCCACAGCAAGCAGTGCAGTCGGCCCTGAAACCCAGTCAGCCGAGGCAAGGCCATGGTTCGTTTCCACGAGATATTCCACGCCGTTGGCGATATAACCACTCACAGCGTCACCCACTCCCTCGACACGGCGTCGATAAGTGACTGCGAGGAAAGTTTGCTCAGCTTCCTGCACCATCGAAACCAGCGGCAACAGGGCGCGATCAACGCTCATGGGATCGCGCCCAAGAGCGTAACTCAATAAGTTTGTAATGCCCGATCCTGCCGGATCATCCAGCAAGCCGCGAAGCCCTTCTGGAGGCGGCTCGGGCAACGACGCCATCCACCGGTCAAAGGTGAGCGGCACTTCAAAACGCAGATATAATTCCGGTGGCAAAGCCGCATCCCGCGATTGAATGGAATCCCATTCGTCGCTCAAGCGCTCGCGGATTAGAACAAATGTGAACTGCGAGGCACTTGTCACATCGGAAGGAAGCAACGCCGTGACATCCACCTCGTTGATCCCCGCAGTGACGGGCACAAGCAGCTGCGGAGCTGCATAGTCCAAATTTGCGAGATCCACCAAATCAGCTCCCGGAGTGGATTCGGTCCAATCAATATCCACGCGCCAAATTCTAAGAGACTGGTCGTTTTTATTAAAATGGAATTTCAGCTTCGCCTCTTCGATCACTCGCCCATCGAAAACCGCTGCATCGAACCGGATAAACGCATGTGCTGCCAGCAAGCGATCATTATCCGGCGGTGGTCCCGAGCCGCTGATATTCAATCCGATGTTGGTGCCTGACTCATCGCTCAGGGAGCTTTTATCGGCATTCGGCCGCAGGACGATTTCCTCCGGCGCCGCCTCAATCGTGAGCACCGCAAGTTCACTGTCCGTGGTCTGGTCCAGCTCATCTGTGATCTTCACATAAAACACAGACCCATCATCTTCCAAAGTGAGTCCGGTGAAACTGATGCCCGCCGAGATAGCGCCTTGGATCTCCATATCGTCGCGGAACCACTGATAGGTCAATTCCCCGAACCCGTTTGCAACCACGGAGAATGCGACAAAGCCATTCACATAACTCGTGGCGCTCTGCGGTTGCTGCGTGATCGCAGGAGGCGGTGCGAGAAGAACTGTCAACGCGACCCGGTCACTTGTCACTGTTCCCCCGCTGTTGGTAATGACCACCTGATACAGGTTTCCCGATTGCTCAATCGCCGCAGGCTCCAACGCAAGCGTGGCAGAGTTTGCTCCCGGCAGATCCACAAATGTGACGCCATTGTCAGTGGAAACCTGCCATTGATAGAGCGGTGTCGGATTCCCCGAACCCCAGACTTCAAACGATGCACGCTCGGCGACCAGGACGGTGCGGGGCACAGGTTGGCGGGTGATCGTAGGCGCTGAAAGCTGCGGATTCTCCACCGTCTGCACCAAGAGAACCGGCGCACCCAACGGGGACGATTTCCCTGCAATCCGCACCTCACCCTGCACATCCGCGCTCACGGAAAATCCCGCCACAGCGCCAACATGCGAGCGCAAATAATCCGTCACGTCCCACTCGACCCAACCCGCTCCATTGACCGACGATGACGCGATCATGGTGCCACTCACCCGGCTTTCCCAGGTCAGTGTGCTTTCATTCCAGTTCTGATCTCCGGCGGTGCCGAGAGTGAAATTGACAGCAGTGACTGGCTGCCCATTGGCGTTGATTGCAAGATCCAGCACGTAAAGGCGAAGTTTCGCCTGCCCGATATTCGCGGCATTCAGCGAGTTTAAAGGAAATTGAATCCATGTCTCCACGGCACCCGGCGCCGCGTCCGTGCTCACAAAATTCACAGATTGCACGGGAAACAATTTGTCCGTGGCAGGGCCGCGATCAGGTGGAACGTTGGTGATTTTTGCCCCAACAGTATCATCCCGCACCACGGTGCTCATGGCACTTGGCGGCACAACATCCCAATCCTGCGCTGCCTCTGCAACGACGAGATGCAACGTTTTTAGTCGGACAATTCCGTTTTCGTCAGTCGCACTCACAAAAAATGAAAACGTCCCCGCCTCCGCCGGCGTGCCCGAGATCGAGCCATCCGTTGCCAGCTCCAATCCGTCCGGCAACAGATCGCTCGCGGGCAATGCATCTTTTTCTCCGCCAAATAATTCCCACGCCAAAAGGCCCGCGCTGCTGGTCCCATTCAGTTGCTGTGCATAAGATTCCCCAACGACCCCGCTCGCAAGTTCCTCGCTCAAAATCACAGGTCGCGCGTGCTGCAACGATTGCCATGCATCAAAAAATCCCACCCCCAACTCAAACAACCCCAGTGCGGAGTAATGAATCCGATCGCCAGGCCAGACCTCCATATCATCAGTATCAATCACCACTTTCCGAATTCCATCCTCGCCCAGTCCTACCAGCGATTGGATCTGCCGGATCGCCTGCAAAGGAGCTGCACGCGGATAGTTCGCAGCAACACCTGGCTGCCGCACACTCTGCTGCCCGTCCCGGATCCGCCCCACGATCAATGCCATGGAATCTGCAGGTCCTCCCATCACCTGGGCGATACTGCGATGCATTCCGCGGAGCCCGCGTTCCCACCAGATGCGTCCACCCGGGTCCGTCTCGAACGCGTCTCCTTCCCCCTGCATCCACATAAGCGCCTCTACCGAGTAGCCCGAAATTTCACCCGCCAGGACCAAAGCATCCAAGCGCCCTTTCGCCGCTTGCACCGCGGACAGCGACCGTTGCGCTCCGAAATGTGGCGTCGGGAAATCCGGATCCCAATAGGTCATCGCCTGAGATCCGGCAGCAATTTTTACAATGAAAATGCGTTTGTCCGGGTTGGCATTCTCCAGCGCAAGGCCAAGGGCGATCTCGGGTCCGTAGCGATGCGGATACGAATTTGTTGGAAAATTAGTCTCCCAGTCAAACGGATCATCTTTCAGGGGAATGAAATTCTGACCCGAATCGCTGCCGGGTTTTGGAAATGGTGTGGTCAGCCCGAAACTTGCCAGCGAATACATCAGCTTCACCTGTGTGGCGTCCAGAGCATTCGGCCCTTCCTCTACTTGTGTCGGCCAGTACTCCGGGAATAAGTTCACGTAATCCTCGACAGGTGCGTCGTAACTGTAGCCTTCCATATTCGACTGGCCAATCATCACAAAGACCAGCGCTTCAGGCGGCTGTGGTTCTTCCGCGTGCACCAGCCCGGCCCCAACCAGCGCTCCGAGCACACAAATCCATAGTGCCCGGCAGCCGGCGTGCAGTCGAGGCACAGGAATTTTAGGAATGGGAATCACAGATGCAAGCCGTTTTCAGATTCGAGAGCAAAACACAGGATGCACCCAAAAGCAAAGTGAACTATTTTCCGAAAAGCGAAAACACTCCGTGAATCACCAGCCCGATCAATCCCCCGATGATCGTGCCATTGAGCCGGATGAACTGCAAATCTCCCCCCACGACATTCTCCAACTTGCCCGCCATTTCCCGGCCATTCCAGCCCACCACCGTGGTCACCAGCCACTCGCGGATGTGCGGACGCGCCTCCAACACAGCGCCCATCACGTTGCGGCCGATCATTGCATTCAATGACGCGCGCATCTCGGCATCTGCCTCCAGTCGATCCACGAAAGCATCTACAGCCAGTTCCATCCGCCCGCGAATCCATGGATCCTCACTCGCGCAGTCCGCAAGAATCATCGCTTTAAAATGCTGCCACAGATTTGCCACCACCTGGTCCACCTGTTCTGATTCCGCCAGCCCGGCTTGCAAGGCATGCACTTTTTTTGCCATTTCCGGACTCGATTGCAGATCCTGAATTACGGAATCCATTTTTTCTTGAAACCCCGTGCGCAGCGCATGTTCCGGGTCGGACTCCGCGTCCTGCAACACACCTTGCAGCCGCTCGATCACACGTTTCGCCACGGCGGAGGCCAGTTTATTTTTAATCTGATCCAGCCCCGGTGTGAGTAATTTGACGCCCGGGATTTCCCGCAGAATTTCCACTGGGACCGGAATCTCCGTTTTGATTTTCAATTGAATCGCCTCCCGGTTTTGCGTGAGCGCGTCGTCCATGGATCGAAGCACATACCGGAAGAGCCGGTCGTCGCGGCCCTCGCTCACAGCGGACCGCACCACCGAGCCGAGCGCGGGTGCGAGATTTGCATTGAGCACCCATTGCTTACCCGAAGCCGCCGCCTTCCCGACAATCTCCGCATCATCCAATCCCGCAATCATCCCCGGCACC
>JBGTCP010000269.1:0-2257 GCA_041748815.1 Chthoniobacterales bacterium | reverse complement strand
TGCCGAAGCTGATCATTGGCGGAGCCATCGTGACCGTGTTTTTGGTGGGCCTGTTGGGATGGTGGCTCATCTCATGGTATATCGGACGCCTTTCTCCTGCGGATGTGGCGATGCTCGACCAGTTGGAATCGGCTGAAGTCGTGGGCGTCGAGCCTGAGGTCGCGCCCACTCCGTCTCCAACCCCCGCTCCGCTGGCTAGAGCAGATTCCGAGCCGCGTCCACCGGGTGCAGCGATGGCCACCCTCGGGGCTGCAACACCAGCCCCGCCCACACCTACACCCACCCCGGAGCCCGTAATCCTGCGGGCTATCCCGGTGAATCCCGATGACGTACCTGAGATCTTTGAAACAGAGGCGGATTACGAAATTGAGATCCGCCCGGTGCGCGCGACCCAGGTCCGCGTTCACCTCTACGCCTTGGAAAATCAGCCCATCTACGACAGCGCACTGGCGCCTGATGCGGAGCCTCTGGTATACCGGGGCGCGCGCTTCTGGATCACTGCGGAGGATCCTACAGCCATCCGCGTCCTGCGCAACGGGCAGGAAATTTCCTTCATGGAGTCTCCGCTCCTCATCGAATAAAAGGAGCATGGCAAATCGCGCGCTGATATTCGATTTCGACGGGCTGATTTGTGATACGGAGTGGCCGACATTCGTGGTTTGGCGCGACCTCTACGCACGGTTTGGTGCTGAACTCACGCTCGACACCTGGTTGTTGGCAGTCGGGAGTGTCAACGGACTCGATCCGCGATCGCATCTGGAAAGTTTGATTGGACGCAGCCTGGATTGGGGACCCTTGGATCGGGAGACCGCGCGTGAGATCACCAATGAGGTCGCGAAGCTCACTCCATTGCCCGGTGTGCTGGAGCTGATGCAGGAAGGGCGGGCTGGAGGATGGAAAGTCGGCGTTGCCAGCAACAGCTCGACAGATTGGGTGCTCGGAGGACTTGACCGGCTTGGCCTTTTGCCACGCATTGATGTTGTTCGCACGCGCGAGGATGTAGCTCAGCCAAAACCCGCTCCAGATGTCTACCTTGCCGTGCTGGCTGCGTTGGGTGCGGATGCTGATGTGTCGCTTGCTTTTGAGGATTCCGCTCCAGGCGTGGCATCTGCGAAGGCGGCAGGACTCTATGTCACGGCAGTGCCAAATGCGCTTACCCGACATCACGATTTATCGTTGGCCGACCAATGTGTGGCATCGCTCATGCATGCGCTGCCGATGCTGCGTGTCGAGGCGTAGGGCTTTAGGCCGCAAGCCCGGCCGCATATCCTGAAGCCCAAGCCCATTGGAAATTGTAACCGCCCAACCAGCCCGTTACATCCACGCATTCGCCAATGAAATACAGCCCGGGGACGCTGCGTGATTCCATCGTTTTGGAATGCAATGAACGCGTGTCCACACCACCCAGTGTGACTTCGGCTTTTGCGTAGCCATCGGTGTCAGGAAATGCTGGAGCCCATGCTTCGAGGTTGCGGATGACTCCGTCCACCTCTTCTTTGCTGCACTGGGAAAGGGGCCGTGTGGGAGCGTATGCGGCGGACCACACATCTGCAAAACGCGTTGGGAAAACCTGCGTAAGGCGTTTCGCCAGCGGGGTCTTCGCATCGCTCATCAGCCAATGCCGCACGTTCAATCGTGGCAGAAGATTCAGCTGCACAGGTTGCTCACGATTTGCGTAGGATGAAATTTGCAATATTGCTGGACCGCTCAGCCCTTTGTGAGTGATCAGCGCCTGCTCTGCAAAGCGTGCCCGCCCGCGGGATGCCTCGACCGGCAGCGACACACCGCTCAACGAATAAAACGTCTCCCGGGTCCCTGCATCAAAGCGCAGCCCGACGAGGCCGGGATGCGTGGGGAGCAGTGGCATTTCAAACTTCCTGGCGATGCGATACGCCAGATCTGTCGCGCCGATTTTTGGAATGGACAGCCCGCCACATGCCACCACCAGCGAGGTGCTTTCGAAAAGCCCGGCGCTGGTGGCCACTTGGAACGAATCTGATTTATGTGCCTCCTTGACTTGCGCTCCGGTCTTCAGTGTCACGCCTGCGGCTTTTGCCTCATCGAGCAACATCTGCACGATGTCGCGTGCACTGCGGTCGCAAAAAAGCTGTCCCAGTTTCTTTTCGTGAAACGGGATGCGGTACTTTTTAACGAGATCAATGAAATCCTGCGGAGAATAACGGGCCAGTGCGGATTTAGGAAAATCGGGGTTTTGCGTCAGGTAATTTTCGGGTGAAGCATGGGTGTTGGTGAAGTT
>JBGTCP010000268.1:0-1777 GCA_041748815.1 Chthoniobacterales bacterium | reverse complement strand
CCGCCCGCAGCATCCTTGGCTCATTTTTGTTCTCCGGTGAAGATGTATTCAAACCCATCAGCGTGCTGAGCGGTGGTGAAAAAAGCAGGCTGGCCCTGGTGCGCCTGCTGCTCAATCCGCCCAACTTCCTGCTCATGGACGAGCCCACGACGCATCTGGACATGGATAGCATTGATGCCTTGATCGGCGCGCTTGGACAGTTTGAAGGCTCGCTGGTTTTCATTAGCCACGACGTGTATTTCATCCGCCAGATGGCTTCCAGTATTCTGCATGTGGATAGCGGGACGACGAATTTTTATCCCGGTGACTATCAATATTTTCTCGATAAAACGCAGGTCACTTCCGTGCAGGAAGGTATCGCAGGTGTGGTAAATGCTCAGCCCGAAATGGCAGCCAAAAAATCCGATGACCGCCCTGCGGGTGCGAGTGCTTCTCCGCGCAAGTCCAAGGAACAAAAGCGCGCCGAAGCTCAGGAGCGTCAGGCAAGGAGCGAGGGGAAGCGGGCAGTGCGCGAGCGCCTCAGCAAAGTGGAGGCCGAGATTCACCGTCTCGAAGCTCTCCAACAAAAACTAACCTCCGAACTTGAAGACTCGGCGACCTATGACAATCCCGCAAATGCCGTTAAGCTGAACCGCGAGATTGCTGGCATCGCCAGTTCTCTAGAACGTCTGGCGCCGGAATGGGAACAAGCCGCCGAGGCCGTTGCGGCCATGGAAGAGACAACCGCCTAATCTTTCAGTCCAGCCGGCGCTTGATTCGCGGCCGCACGTGCTTCCTGCAAACCCGCTTGCACGAAGGCAAAGCAAAGAATCAGAATCCCCCAGCTCGGACCGCCCACGAAATTCCACGCCGTGGCGGCTCCTTCGTAAAATGGAGTTGAGGGGAGGCGTATTGCCAGTTGTGAAATCACAACCCCAGCAATCAAAATCCAACGGGTCGAAGGGATGCGTGCGTTCCAAAGCAGGAAGGCAATGGTCAGGTTGACGAGTAGCAGGAGGAATAGATGCCGTTTGGTTCCTTGCGGACTAAATATGCTGATCGCGATAAGCAGGCCACACCATTCCACGGCAGTGACAGCCCGCAATGGCAGCAATTGTTCCTGCTCGCCGCCCCTGCCGACCAAGAGTGGAAGTTGCTGCAGCTGATATTGTTTCCACACCACAAGCAGCACTGCGCCTCCAACAAAAACCCCGGCGAGGATTGCCAGATCGGGATCCAAGCCGCCGCTCTCCAGCATTCTTGCCAGGCCGCTGGTGAGAGTGATGCTGCGGTCCCATGTGAGATCCGGCACGGCAGCCGCGCGCCCCACGTCAATGCCGACCATTTCGAGCATTCCGCCGAATGCGATGCCAAGGTAGGCAAGGTTTTTGTCCCATCCAAAAAAGAGGGCGGGAAACAGCGCCATTCCCACAACCCCTGCAACGAGGCTACCAGCAGCCGCCAGTCGTTTTCGAAGAAACAGATAGGGAAGGAGCAGCAGTGCCTGGTATTTAATATTAGCGACGCCCCCCAAGATCGCACCGGCAAGGAGCGGACGGCGGTCGAGCCAAAGCAAAGCAAGTGTGGCACCGGCTAGAGTAATCGTGTCCGTTTGTCCAAGGATCAACTGCCAACGGATTTGTTCTGATGAAAAAATGGTCGCCAGAGAAATGACACAGATCTTCGAGTGACGGTCTGCGCCATCATCAAAACGTTCCGTCAGCGCTTTCCATCCAGCAAAAAACACCAGCAGGATGAGGATTAAATTGACTGCGAGCCAAGCGAGCACGGCAAAGTC
>JBGTCP010000267.1:0-8487 GCA_041748815.1 Chthoniobacterales bacterium | reverse complement strand
CCGCCATCCAACCCGGCGGCTCGGTCCGCGACGAAGAAGTCATCGCCGCCGCCAACGAACGCGGCATCGCCATGGTCTTCACCGGCACCCGCCACTTTAAGCACTAGACCCGTAAGCCGCAGATCGAATCACCATGAAGGTCATGAAGAGCATGAAGATAAATGGAAGTGAGCAACCTTCATGTCCTTCCGGCTCTTGATTGTAAAATTGCCCGGAAGATCCTCTACAACACACAGCTTTTGAGCCCGTCGGTGAGCCGTTTGACGTTAAAGTTGATTAGAAACCCCTGCCGGATACCGGCCAGCTTCATGTAGGTTAGAATTGCGCCTCGTGGACGCCAAGCAAGCGCTCAACACTTTTGAGCTCAAGGATGATTTGGCCGGGAGGTTAAGTCATCATTGAAGTTAGCAGCACGAAAATTCTGCCCAGTCATCCTACCTTCATGTCCTCCCTGCTCTTCATGGTGAATCCCTGCTCCGTTTCACCTCAAGCTTGCTACCGTCCAGCGCGGATCAAACATCTCTCCACGGCCGCAAGCAGTTCTGCGGGGTTGACGGGCTTGGATAGGAAGATATCGAAGCCGGAGAGCATGGCTCGTTGACGATCCTCGGAGCGGGAGAATGCGGTCAATGCGATGGATGGGACCTGCTGGTTGGAGTGGGAGTTGGGCATTGCACGGACCTGCTGCATGAGCGCATATCCGTCCATTCGTGGAAGTCCAATGTCGCTGACGAAGGCATGATAATGATGCTCTTGGAGCGCGCTCAATGCTTCATCTGCTGTGGCGCATGCGCGAACGGATGCTCCCTGTTTTTCCAGGATTTTACGGAGCGCCAACAGGGAGTCGGGGTCATCTTCGACGATCAGGATGTCGCTGCCGCGCAACACGGTGGGATCCGGCGCTGGCAAATCGGTATGGGTAGAGGAGGCCGGGTGAGCCCGCTCTTTGTCGGCATCCGCATCACTGGCTGTTGGCAGCAGGGGCAGGGCGATGCGGAATGTGGCGCCGGCACCCCTGCCCTCGCTTTTGGCATGCACGCTGCCGCCATGCAATTCGATGAGATTTTTCACAATGTTAAGCCCCAGGCCGAGGCCACCCTGAGTCCTGGTGGTTGAGGAATCAGCCTGCCGGAATCGTTCAAAGACATGGGGGAGAAGGTCGGGGGCGATGCCAATGCCGTTGTCACTCACGGAAATCTCGACATGGGAGTTGACCCTTTCGAGAGAGACTTGGATGCGGCCTCCATCGGAGGTGAATTTGATGGCATTGGTGAGCAGATTCCAGATGGCCTGTTGCAGCCGGGCGGGGTCTCCTTTGACGGGACCTGCGATGGGGTCCAGAACGGCTACCAGGCGCAGGTTTTTTGAATCGGCGGAGGGTTTGACCGCGTCGATCGCAGCTTGAATCACTCTGGAGAGGTCGACTCGTTGCACATCGAGCCGTAATTTGCCATTCACAACGCGATTCATATCCAGGAGGTCCTCTACGAGCCGGGACTGGGCGAGGGCATTTCTTTCGATCACCACCAGGCCTTCGGTGACGTTGGATTCCTGCGTTTGGGTCTTCAGAAGATGCGACCAGTTGAGAATTGCATTGAGTGGTGTCCTGAGCTCGTGGGAGAGAATGGCGAGGAATTCATCCTTTTCGCGGTTTGCAGCCTCGGCATCACTGCGTGCGGATTGCGCGGCCTCGAGCAGGCGCCCGCGCTCGGTCTCCGCCAGCTTCCATTCGGTGACATCTTCGACGATGCCGAGCATCCGCACCACAGCATTCGCGGCATCGTATTCTGCAAACCCCTTGGCCCGGATCCATGCGAGCTGGCCATCGCATTCGCGGATCACTCGGTACTCGACGTTATATTCCTGCCGTCCCGAGACGGCTGCTTCCACGGCAAGTCGCACGTTTTCACGATCCTGCTCATGGATGTGGTCGCGTAGGCTGGTCCAGGTGATGGGAGCCGGGGAGGTGAGGCCGAAAATTTCGTATCCCCGTGGGGAGAATTCCACGATGTCAGTCTCGGGAAACCAGCACCAGTCGCCGAGTTTTGCGTGCTGCAGAGCGAGTGATAACCGGGTGGAGGTCTGGCGTAGCGCTGCCTCGGAGCGCTGGTGCTCTCCGACTTCCTTTGTCAGCTGAGCATTTAAGCGGGCGGCACCGGGAAGATCAAGCGCGGGACCGAGCGAACGCACCAGCACGAACACAGCAGCCCACGAAACCAATGCGGTGTTGAATTTCACAAACCCGGAAAGCCGGTAAAGTGGTTGCCAGAAGATAACGGCGTCAATGAGATGGGTAAGGCCGCACAACAGAATAAACGCGGCAAACAACCAGTAAAGTCTCGGGAACACCACCTCCCGGCGCTTTGCTTTGAGGTAAATCAAGATCGAAACCGGGATTGCAAAGTAGGCAGCGAAGATTGCGAGGTCGGACCCAATGAGCAACCAGCCCTCGAAGGATGACCATTCTCCGCATTTCCATCGTGCAGGGAAACCGGATGGATCAAAAAGCCGCCTTAAAAAATCGCCGATTGCTTCAATCATGGGCGCAGCATGGCAAACGGAAAAGTTCACTTCAATCGAAAACAATCCTCTCCGGCCGTGCCGGGCCCAAGCAGCAAAAGACTGTTTCGCTTCGATAGTCCCGGGGTCAGGAGTGTCAGATAAAATCAAGTGTCAGGAGGGACCGCGGTCAGTCCTTCACTCCGTTATCTTTGCGGTCTTGGTGACCTTGGCGCGAGCCATTCTTTCACGATATTCCAATGCGTTTACATTGCAGAACCCCGCTTGCCTGCCTCTTCTGTCGTGCAAATGTAGAGCATGAAACTCATTGCTTCTCGTGAGTTATCGGCCCGGCCGGGGGCGGTGTGGGCGGATTTGGAAGTGGATGGGGCTGTGGTCATCACACGCGACGGTCTGCCCGTGGGAATCATTCCGCCGACCAGTCCCGCCACTCTGCGGGAGGACATGCAGGAAATTTCGGGGCCAAGTGTTCCTCCGCCGCAAGCTGAACACTCATTCTGGATGATGAGTTTGCAATGATCCAGTCGTCACTGGTAGGGATAGGATGGAAGTCGGCATTCAAAGCCGAGATCAAAAAGAACACGATCGTGATCCATCAGGGGTCGAGGCCCCGGGGTCAATCCATATAGACCTGGACTGATGTGGCCTTGCGCGTCCATTCCGGCGTGAGGACAAAGTGTTGGACAAGACCGCCTCTAAAATCACCAGCACCAACTTGTTGCCCGAATTGATCGGGCCAGCCAACTAATTCCATAACACGCCAACGTAATCGGCTTAGATTCACCCCGGGGCGAAGCGCAGCGTCGGCGGTAATCGTCAGGGTGGCTGGAAGCGGATTTCCCTCGTCATCGTACCCTGGTGCGTAGGCAATAATTGAAGGTTCACCTGCCGACCGGTCCGTAAGAGTCGAGGACTTGTAGGTCCGCTGCCCCGTATCCATGCTGAGATGCCACCCAAGCAGGATTGGGGGGCTGTCCGTCACTCGGCTTGGCCGCATAGCGGGCTCGGCCCGCCTGAGTTCCGAAAGAGGCTTTGTGTGTGTAACCATTTGAGGAGAGGACATGGGAGCAGGCCTTCGCGAAAGGCGTTCGGAGGCAAGTCGCTTCAATGTCATCTCCAGCTGTTCGGGAGGGACGTCCGAGAGCAGCACGTCGTCAAAGCGATTTCCATGGCTTTCGTGCCCATACAAATAGAGAGGCAGTGCGACCTCGCCTTCGAGTTCAACCATTTTCATGCCCTCAAGCTCCCATTGACCGTTAACGGCAAGCGCCCACCGGCCCGTCTCTGGTTCGATCCGCACATTGAGCTGAATCCAGTCCGTCACCGCCCCCCTCTCGTCGAGAGTGAACCGAAGGCCTGTCGAGATCCAAACACTCTCCTCCTCGCTCTGAGAGAAAAGCGCCATGAGTTCACCGTAATCACCCACTCGGAAGAGCCCCAGAATTGCGCCCGCGAAATCGAAGAACTCTTCGTCCTTTGACGTATCTATTGCATACGGACGGGCAAGCACCTCGCAGAAAACCTCCCGACTGCCAGCCAGCGGAGATGCATCGATAGACACCGCCGTGAAAGGCTTCCCGGCCGAAAGACTCAGAATTTGGCCCGATTCCGATTCAGCGAGCGGAAGAACTTCTGCGTTGCCTTGCAGCAACTGAATGCGCTGCTCCTCAACCGAAAGAAGCCCAGTCGTCCATCCTGATTTCACCTCGAAATCCAGAAATAGATACGTTGGGAGCTCTGCATGGACGTTAATTGCCGTTACGAAAAGCAAGACCGCCATTATTAGGATCCGTTTGCCCCGAAACCCTTCGCACAACCTGCTTCCGGGCCTTGAATCCGCAACATGCTCATCAGTGGAGTGGGCGGGCAACAAATCGCGCCAGCGATAAGCGATCTTAGGCATAGTGACAAAATTAAATCCGCTGACATCTCGTTACAAGCCGGAACCACTGCAGAAAGCATATCCACATCCCAACCTTGCCGCGTGGAAACCCTTCATTGACAGTGGGAGCTCCATAGGGTCGGAACTACCTGTCCGCATTTACTAGCCCTTGAGTCTCTACTTCACGGCTGGTAGCCGAATCGGTAGCGCTTTGCTGGGCCCTGATCTTTCTGATAGCTTCTTCCCTTATGTTATCCCAAGTTTCGTATACTGGAAGTCGTTCGATCTCGGATAAGACGTCCGCTGCTCCTGGTCCCAAGTTACCTAGTGCCTCAACTGCGAACCACGCAATGTCCTCGTCTGGGTGCTTTTGCATGATGGAAACCAGCTCAGCCTTGTAAGGTCCAACCAAGGTGCCATATTCGGTTAGAGCATTCGTCGCCTCTCTGCCAATCTTCTCTGCGTTCTTTACCAGGTGGTGCACCACAAGGGGGCCAATCACCGGAACGACCTCCTCTTTGTTGCGAGGCCCCGACGCCAGCTGCCGAAAACATCCGGCAGCATTAGCTGGGTCGAGCCAATGGCTGTCGTCGAGATACCCAATGAGCGCCGAAAGAGAGTCTACATCATGGGGATCTAACTGCAAATTGTCGCGAAGTTGCAGAATGCGCTCATAGTCTCCTTTGTCTGCGCACCCAGCCATCGCGACGCAAAGGAGTAAGAGGTAAGCCCAAAACTTGCGGCTGGCATGATGCCTCATAGATCTAAACAACGACCATTAGGAAGATCAGCAAGCGCTCCTTCGGCTAGTGAGTCAAGCTTGCCAGCCAGCGCATCAAGTTCGCGCTGGAGATCCCATGCCTCTGCGTCGAACTCGTGGAACCATGCTCTGAAGTGGCCGAGGCCTTCCCGCAAGAGCTTTTGCACGGCGTTTTCGATTTCGGTAACTGTGCTCATCAAATAGTTTTATTACAGGCAAGTGTGGTCGCCAACTTTGTTTTTGCCAACATCGGCGATGACCTAAAGCGTTGATCGCACAGCGTGGAAGCTCTTGGGGATAACGCTTGGTTCTGGACGTATTCAATCAGTTGAGTAAACCGCGTAGATGATGGTCTTATCTTCATTCGTGTATAGCGTGCAGCTGGT
This sequence comes from Chthoniobacterales bacterium, assembly GCA_041748815.1. Taxonomy (GTDB): domain Bacteria; phylum Verrucomicrobiota; class Verrucomicrobiia; order Chthoniobacterales; family CAKUMP01; genus JBGTCP01. The sequence continues at coordinate 2,939 of JBGTCP010000267.1, read as the reverse complement.
GGGAAAATGACTTTCATCTAGGTCGGTTGGCAGTACATATGAATATTGGATGGCGTTTACAAGTGGTGGCAAATCGTGGATCGCATCGATTAACGAGCGTTTGAATGCCACTGTTTGTGGCCTATATGAACTTTCCTCAAATCTTCCTCCTTTAATAATCTTCTCGAAATCTTCTGGTGATATTCGACAGAAAACCTCCATTCGTGTATCTGTAAAAGTATGTTCCTCCGCGTGCAGATCGATTACAGAGGCTGGTGGCGGCACTTTTAGAATGAACTCAAAAACATGCGATGGATAAGCCCAGAAACTATAGCTGCTAAAGAACCAGCCAGCAATGAGTACCACTGGCACAAGCATAATGCCTCTGCGTACCTTCGGACTCAAAGGTGTGCATCTACAACTTAAGCGAATAATGAACTGGATTAGGAGCGTTATCGGGATCAGAAAGATAGAAAACAAGATGACCAGGCCAAGTTTCAAGGAACTAGCGAAAACTAAGGGTAAGCCAAAGAGGGTTATCCAAAAAAGTGGGTAAGGAATGCGTTTCAAGGTGTGCTAGCAGAAAAGTAATTATCCGTAGGATCCCCGGACGTGAGATCCACTTTTCGAATGGTCTGCCGGATCCCATAATTTGACAAGGGTTTTCACATTGAGCGGGCTGTATATCTGGTGAAAAGTTTGTTTGTTTTCAGTTTGCAGTTTTCAGGCGGGGAGGAAGGGGAGGCTCGTTACCAAACCAGCTCATGCCATGTCTCAGGATTCTCTTCAATAATCTTTCCCACCGCTCTCCGATGGAGTTCGTAGAGGGCGAACATACCAAACCAAAAAAGCATTGTATCCGGGGATTTTCACGCAAACTGCTTCCGTGGCTTTTCTTTGCTTTTTCCCAGTCCAAACTTTTGATACTGCCAGCTGCAAGGTCGGATTCCGTCTTGCGCAACTCTTCCGCATGCCATGCCGGACTCTCAAACTTCTCCTCATCCGCAGCAAGATCGCTCCAAAGGGCTTTAATGATCTTCATATTTTCGTCGCGTGAAAGGTTGCGAAGTTCTGCTATGCTCATAAATGAACTGTAGCTCCGGTCACACTGGTTACAAGGAAAAGAGCCAGCTCGCGCTCGACTTTTACAGCTATAAGCTAGTGGAAAGCTTGGCGGACTTGGCGACCTTGGCGCGAGCCTCTTAAGTCTTATGAAAGTATAAAAAACGTGATTTCTGGTTTGCAGTTGAAGCGCACATGGGGATCCACGGTTCCAATCCCTCGATTCACATAAAGATATCTCTCATTTTTGTGAAAAAGTCCCTTGTCATAGTTTTTGCCCCAACTAGGAAGCCGCATTGCACCAAGTAGAGGTAAGCGTATCTGACCGCCATGTGTATGTCCTGAAATCTGAAGTTTGATACGGATGTCGTCCAGGCTCGCGAACGGATCCGGCTCGTGGATCAACAGGATATGCCGGGAATCGAGCGATGTTTGAGAGGTGATGGATGGATCAGGCTTTCCGGCCCAGTAGCTCTCCAAACCGGTTAAATACACCTCGTCAAATCCCGGGATGGGAAATGTCTCGTTTCGAAGAACGCGGATACCATGACTCTCCAGCGTTTTTTGAATATGCGAAGCATTAGACCAAAAATCATGATTCCCAAGAACTGCGAATGAACCCAATGGGGGTTTCGGAATCGAAAGAATATTGGCGAGTTCGTCTGCACGAGAGGAGTCGTGTGAAAACATGTCTCCGGTATTGACGACGATATCTGGTTCTAAATCGGAGACAGCTTGAGCAACAGTAGTTAAGTAATCGATCTCGTAAAGAGGATCAAAATGAAGATCGCTCAGCGCAGCGATTTTGAGTTCCTTGTCCAAATTAAGTTTTAATCGGACATTATGAATCTCCAGATTATAAGGTTCAATCTCGTGAGCGTAAATCGCCGAACCTCCAGCCAGGCCAAACATAGCGCCAAAACCTTTTATGAAAGTGCGTCTTTTCATTGATTGATCAGCGAACTTCTAGCTGTGGCGCGGGAACAATGGAAGTCCGAATACAAGAAAAGGCGTTATCGCTGGTTACCACAAGCGTGGGCACGTAATAGCATGACCGTCCCCAGGACTCGTCCACGCGGAAACCACAAAAGCGCAACAAAAACGGGGAGTGAAGCTTATGCTCCGCTCCCCGCTCAGGATTCTCTTTAGATGTTTGTGTTATTGACGATCCGCGCCGCTTTGGCCGGTGCCACTGCCGGCTGTCCCGGTGTCGGTTGTCCCAGTGTTACTCCTGCCGCGACCAGCTGCTCCGGTTGCTGCTCCTTCAGTTCCGGTTCCGGCTGCTTCAGTCCGGGTTTCTCCGGAGCCGGTTTCTGCAGCGCCCGTCATCCCCCGGCCGGCAGCTCCGCTTCCGGTCGCTCCTGTGCCGGTTGTGCCAGTCGAACTCTCGGCGTCGGCTCCTTGTGTGTTGTCACGCGGCGTAGGACTTGGGGACGGCGATGGCGATGGTGTTGGTGTTGGACCACTCCTACCAGATTCACTGGGAGATTCTGCTTTCTCAGTTCCGGTGGTGGTTTCCCTGTCTGGTTGAGCGTCTGCGGGGCTTGTTTCCGCTTGTGAGGGGGTCGACCCTGTTCCCGGTTTGCTCGTTCCTGTCTGCTGGGCGGAAACACCGGATGTCCCCAATGCCAGCACTGCAGCTGCTGTAAGTAATGTGTTTTTCATAATATTTTTGTTTCTGGTTTGAGATAATTGAAGAGGCAATCCTGCGGTCAGGTGCACGGCGGCCTCGGGCCCGTAAAAACAGACTCACCAGTGTATCGGAAAACTCCTCCTCACTGCGGGTAAGGGATCGCCACTAAGAAATGGTGAAGCATCTCGGAGGTCTTTCGGGGGTAGCGCCACTTTAAGCATTAGAAAGCAGGTTCGCGCCAACTGCGCAAAGCACGCCAAGGATT
>JBGTCP010000266.1:0-4286 GCA_041748815.1 Chthoniobacterales bacterium | reverse complement strand
CCAGCCCTTCCAGCCGGGCTTATTGGATCGATCTGTCTTGTTCCTCCATCGGTTCCGCACACGGTTCTTGCGCAGTGGGGTGCTTTCGATTTCAATGCGTCTCTGGCATGTTGCCGGAGGAACTCATTTTCGACTTATGATTTATGCTATTGCCAATCAGAAGGGGGGCGTTGGGAAAACGAACACTTCGGTGAATTTCGCGGTCGCACTTGCCAAAAAGGGCAAGCGCGTTTTGCTGGTCGATCTGGACCCGCAAGGAAATGCCACGAGTTCGCTTTCGATCGACGACACCGGCGGACGCAGTCTCTACGGGCCACTAATTGGATCTGCGACGCTGGAGGAAAGTATCATGCCGACTCACCTCGCCAATCTGTGGGTGATTCCGGCCGATCTCGACCTTGCCGGGGCGGAGATCGAAGTGGCCCGCATGGACAACCACCTCACGCGGCTGCGCGAGGTCTTTGAGCCGATCCCGCGCTCGGAGGTGCTCGATTATGTGATCATGGATTGTCCGCCGTCGCTGGGAATTCTCATGACTAATGCGCTGGCGGCGGCGTCACGGCTGATCATTCCAATCCAGTGCGAATATTTTGCGTTGGAAGGACTCTCAAAAATCGCTGGGGTGATCGAGAAAATCAAAGACTCCGGGGCGAATCCGGATCTCGCAATCGGGGGGATATTGATGACGATGTTTGATTCGCGAACGCGGCTGAGCCAGCAGGTGGTGAATGAAGTGCGAACGCATTTTCCGCAAGAGACTTTTCAGACAATGATCCCCCGCAATGTGCGTATCAGCGAGGCGCCGAGCTTCGGGCAATCGGTGATCGAATACGATCCGCGCAGCCCTGGTGCTATTGCTTATTTGGCGATGGCTGAGGAATTCCTGCAACGGGAAGGCGGGCAGATCCGCTTTGTGAACGAGGCGTCGGGAGATGGAGCGTTGGTGGAGGAAGCCGCCGCAGCAGGCCACAGCGGGGAATCCGCAGAATGACCACCAGCCGGGTATTACGGATTCGTGAAACCGGCAATCCGTTGGAGGTGGTGCGACTGGAGGAGGAAACTGTCGAGTCTCTGTGTGCCGGTGAATTGTTAGTTGATGTGCTGTTTGCACCGATCAATCCGGCGGATATCAATATTTTGCAAGGCAGGTATGGGAAGCGGCCGGAGCTGCCGTTTGTGCCGGGGATGGAAGGGGTGGGGGTCGTGCGGGATGCGGGAGATGCGGCGCTACGGGAGCGTTTTGTGGGGAAACGTGTGTTATTGCCGGCAGAATACGGGAGCTGGCGCGAGCGCGGGGTAGTGAAGGCAGCTGGCGTGGTCGAAGTGCCGGACACTCTGCATGTGGAGCTGGCGGCGATGTTGCGCGTTAACCCGCCGACCGCCTGGCGGATGCTGCATGATTTTGCAGAGTTGAAGACTGGCAACTGGCTGGTTCAAAATGCAGCCAATTCCGCAGTGGGGCGCAGTGTGATCCAGATTGCAAAACATCTGGGCCTTCGCACCATCAACTTTGTGAGGCGCCCCGAGTTGGTTGCCGGACTGGAGGACATCGGTGCGGATGTGGTATTGGTCGAGAGCCGCGACGTCGCCAAAACCGTGGGCGAATTAACGGGAGGGGCCCGGGTTGCGCTGGGTCTGAACGCGGTAGGCGGTGATAGCGCGATTGCGGTTGCAAGCTGCCTCTCAGATGACGCCGCGCATGTGACGTATGGCGCGATGAGCCTGCAGGCCTTGAAAATTCCCAATGCTTATTTGATTTTCAAAAATATCCGGTTCTGCGGATTTTGGCTGAGCCGGTGGAATGAGACGGCATCCGCAAATGCAGTGCAGGAAATGTTCAACATGCTTGCGGGAGTGGCCGAAACCAGCGGGCTTACTTTGCCAGTGGACTCGGTATTTCCGCTGGAGGATCACCGGGCCGCTTTGGCCCGGGCTCAGGAGGGCATGCGGGAAGGGAAGGTGCTTTTTCGTTGTCATGGCGCGTCTGATTGACTCATACCATCCACTTCAATGGCTGAACTCCCGGATGACGATGATGAGTTGATTGAAAGGACGCAGGCTGGTGACCCTGCGGCTTTTGACGACCTCGTCCGGAAATACAGCCACCGCATCTACGCGCTGGTGTACAACATGACCTCAAATCATGAGGACGCGCATGATTTGATGCAGGATATCTTTGCCAAGGCGTATCGATCCATTCGCGGGTTCCGGCGCAAATCGAGCTTTTACACCTGGATCCATGCCATCGGGGTGAACATGACCATCAATTTCCTCAAAAAGCGGGGCAAGCGCTACAATTTGAGCCTGGATGATATGGACTCCAACATCCAGAACGACCCCGAATTCCTGGAACTGACTGCCGGAAGCGATCCCGTGCGCGAGGCCAATCTCTCGGAACTGCAACAAAGATTGAACGAAGCTCTGATGAAGCTGTCTGAGCAACATAGAGCAGTGGTGGTGATGTTTGACATTCAAGGAATGCCGCATGCGGAAATCGCAAAAATACTTGGAACTTCCGATGGTACCGTGAGATCCAGACTCCATTACGCGCATCAGCAGCTGCAAACTTATCTTGAAGAATTTCGAAAAAAATAGTTGTGACCTTTAGAAATCCAAATCATCCTATGCATCAACCGCAAATGGAAGAAACTGATCTCCAGAAATTGCTGCGTCTCAAACGGTATGAAACGCCTGGCGAAGAATACTTTGAGGACTTCCTCACTGAGTTTCAACGGCGTCAGAGAGTTGAGATGGCAAAGGCTCCGCTGTGGCGCATCGCTCTGGATCGTATGAGCAGCGCATTTTCGGGTCTGCAAGTGCCCCGCGTGGCATACGGTGCCACATTTGCTGTCTTCCTTGCGCTAGTGGGCGTGCGGGTTTCATTGATGGATCCCACTGAGGCAGGCACCGGTGGGGAACTGGTTGCGGCCGCCGTGACGGTGGATCCTCAAAGCTCCGACCGGGCTTTTGGTCTCATGCCTTCGACCTCTGCTTTCGCGGACAGCGGCTTTACTCAAGCTGTCATGCAAGAGGGTGACCCGGAAATGCCTACCCGGTATATCTTGGACTCACGTCCGGTTAGTTATGGTACTTCCCTGCGGTTTTAAACGCTCAACCGGCGCGTTGAGCGTCTTTCTGTTTGCGACCTCCTTCAGCTTGGCGGAAACCGTGCCTTCGACCCCCGAGGTGGACAGTTTAACCCTGAAAACTCAGTCGGTTTTTGAGCACTCTCAATCTGCAATAGCCCGGATCACTGCGGTCGATGATTATGGCAAATTGTCTGGCACGGGCTTTTTTGTGGATCCTGCTGGCACGCTTTACACTGCTTTCAGCATTGGAGGCACTTCCCGCGATATTCTGGTGCATGTCGGCCCGAAAACGTATGTCGCCAAGCGTTTGCTATCGGATGCCCGCAGCGGGATTGCCATTCTTAAAATCGACGCTGTTACTGACTTTTTGCCGAGAGCTCCCTCCGGGCTCCCTCCCATTGCAAGTCCAGTGATGACCGTTGGGTATCCCATGGAAAGACCTGCCACACCGAGTCTTGGGCTCATCGGCGGATATGATCGCATGTTCACGAACCGTTACTTTACCACCACGCATATCCGCGCCAACATCCCGGTGCAGCGAGGCCAGGGTGGCGCTCCATTGCTGGATCTCAATGGACGTGTGTTGGGCATTCTGATCAGTGAGGTGGATGGCGGCGGGGCATGTCATGTGCTGCCGATCTCGGCTGCTGAGAAAGTGCGGGCCAATTACATGCACTACGGAGAGGTGCGACACGGATGGATCGGGGTCAAGGTAGGTGAACAGTTAGGAGCTTCTCCGCAGTCCTCCGCAGTGATCGAGGCGGTGGAGGAATCCACGCCGGCAAAAAACTCCGGCCTGCAAAGCGGCGACGTTTTGGTGAGGGTGGGAAATGTGGAAGTGAGCGAACCCGAAGATGTGCTCGATGGATCTTTTTTTCTAACTGCCGGTGAAGACGTCGAACTGGAGGTTTTGCGGAACGGCGAAAGATTGGTCTTTATTGCCCGTCCTGAGCTTTATCAGCCATCCGGTTCGGACGTGCTGAGCAAGCCTGCTGTGGAGAGTCTCGACAGTCCTGCGTTTTTACGTTTACGGCCCGTGGAAAATTGACAGCCCGATTGGGTTGTGTTAATTGATTGCGCGTGTAAAAACCCCGGCAGTGTCCGGCAACCTTCGTTATTGACGTGGAAACAGCACTACATTCCCAGGTTCTCGTTTTAAATCGCCTCTGGCAGGCCGTGAACATCTGCTCGGTGCGA
>JBGTCP010000265.1:0-2489 GCA_041748815.1 Chthoniobacterales bacterium | reverse complement strand
TACAGATCAAATCCCACAGCGATGATATGCCCGCTCTGCGCGGTGCCCAGGATATTGCCAGCCCCGCGAATTTCCAAATCCCGCATCGCAATTTTAAATCCGGCCCCCAGCGATGAATATTGCCGGATCGCTTCGATGCGCTTCTTCGCTTCTCCTGCGGAAATGAAATCGCGCGGCAACATGAGATAAGCGTAGGCCTTGTTTTGCGCGCGCCCCACCCTGCCCCGCAATTGGTAAAGATCCGCCAGTCCGAACCGGTCCGCCCTGTCAATGATGATCGTGTTTGCGTTCGGGATATCGAGTCCGCTCTCAATGATGGTGGTTGAGACCAGCACATCGATCTCCGCATTCACAAACCGGTGCATGACATCCTCAAGATCCGCCTCGTCCATCTGGCCATGGCCGATAGCCACTTTGGCTTTGGGCACCAGATGCCGGATTCGACCTGCCACATTCTCAATCGTCATCACGCGGTTGTGCAGAAAATAAACCTGCCCGCCCCGCTCCAGCTCACGCTCAATGGCCTGGCGGATGATGCGCTCGTCGTAAGGACAAATCATCGTCTCCACCGGCAGACGATTTGCCGGAGGTGTCTCAATGACGGACATATCGCGGGCTCCCATCAGCGATAAATAGAGCGTGCGCGGGATAGGCGTCGCCGAAAGCGTAAGCACATCCACCAGCCGGAAGAGTGATTTGAATTTTTCCTTATGCGCCACGCCGAAGCGCTGTTCCTCGTCCACCACCACCAGTCCGAGATTGTGAAACTCCACATCCTTCGAGATCAGCCGATGCGTGCCCACCACAATATCCACAGACCCATCCCGCAGCCCCTCGAGCGTCTTGCGCTGATCCGCCGGTTTCACAAAACGGCTCAGGCCGCGAATCGTGACCGGGAATTCCGACATGCGTTCGCGGAAATTCTGCTCATGCTGTTGAGCGAGCACGGTGGTCGGCACCAGCACTGCGACTTGCTTCCCGGCCATGACCGCTTTGAATGCGGCACGGATCGCCACCTCGGTTTTACCAAATCCCACATCCCCGCAGATCAGCCGGTCCATCGGCCGCTCACTCTCCATGTCCATCTTCGATTCTTCGATTGCCCGCAACTGATCCCGCGTTTCCGAGTAAGGGAATGCATCCTCAAATTCATGCTGCCACTGCGTGTCCGGCCCGAAGGAAAACCCCTCGCTCGTTTCCCGCTCAGCCTGGAGGTGCAGCAGCGACGACGCATAATCATAAACCGCCCGCTCGGCGGTCTTCTTGGCCTTGCCCCAACGCGCATCGCCCAGCTTGCTGAGGGGCGGATTTCGTTTGCCTACGCCCACATACCGCGCCACCAGATGCGCGTGCTCGAGCGGAACAAAGAGTCGCGCATCGTCCGCAAATTCCAGCTCCAGCACTTCCTGCATCCCCTCCTCGCCGAGCGGAATGCTCGTCAGTCCGCAATACCGCGCGATCCCGAGCTCCAGATGGACCACCAGTGCGTCGTCCTCAAGATCTGAAAAATCCACCTGTGCGCGCGTCGATGCGACCGCTGCTCTGCGCCGTTCCAATTGCCGGACCGAAACCGTGCGATGCCGTCCGAAAATCCGCGCATCACTCAGCACGACCAGCTTCGCATCCGGCACCAGAAATCCATGATTCGACGTGCCATCCAGAAAGGAAATCCGATCCAGCTTACATCCCGCCTCTACGAGAATTTCCCGCAACCTCTCGCCATCCGCCTCCGTCGCGCAGAGCACAACTACGTGCCATTTTTCCGAATGCCACTCCGCTAATTGATCGAGCAGTCGTTTCCTGCTTGCCGACTCGATCACAAAATCCCCGGCCTGCAGTGACCCTGTATCCGCCTCCAGGAACACCGGTTCCCCCGCGCCCTCGGTTACAATTGCCGCATGCGCACCGGCAACCTCGCAACCCACAGCCACCAGCCGGTCATTGCGTGAAAAATAATCCCGCAGCTTGCAAAATTTCCCCGACGGCTGACCCAGCATGATCTCGCAACGCCCCACATGCTGCGTCGTTTTCTGCGAATGCAGATCAAACTCGCGGATCGAATCCACCGTGTCTCCAAAAAATTCCATCCGCACCGGCAGCGCCTGTTGCCACGAAAACACGTCGAGAATTCCACCGCGCAGCGCATATTCACCCCGCCCTGTCACATGCGGGACCCGCACATATCCTGCATCCGTGAGATCTTTTAGAAATCCATCCAGCTCCAACACTTGGTCCCTGACCACTTTGCAGGTCACCGCCCGAAGCGACGTGATCGCCGGCACATCATCATCGAGCGTCGAATCGGTCACCACCACCGGCGGACCTCCGTTCTTTTCACGCGCGATCCGGTCCAGCAAATCAAAGCGCTCAGCCATCAGATCCGAATCCGGAATCGCCCCCTCGATGACCGGCAAATCCACCTGAGGCACCAGATGCACCTCTGGAATCCAATTGATCATCTCCGCATGCACCAGCTCTTGTTGGCGCAC
>JBGTCP010000264.1:0-2246 GCA_041748815.1 Chthoniobacterales bacterium | reverse complement strand
CCACTTGATCGCTCCGCACTTCCAGCACTTCGTAAGTCACATCCTCTTCTCCTGGCAGCGAGAAACGATCGCCGCCGCGAACTGGAATCGTGTGCCCATGGCCGCGGAGATGGATCTGTGCGTTTGCATCTCCAGCAGCGGCAGGGATTCCACGGACCAAGGTCGTTTCCGCATTGTTTGAAGAATTTTTGAGAACTGCCTCCGAGACATCGGCAGGGTTGCCATCCTTGTCCACAATGGAGCGTGAGCGCGTGCGCTCAAGTTGGTAACTGGTGCCGGGTACCTGACTGCCGGATGACACTGTGAAACTACTGCCGCCGTCGGTGCTGCGGAATGTGCCGCCATTCCCGGAGACAGACTCAAGAATGACCGGAAGTGCGGATTGATGGAACTCGGCCATCTCCGCGCGTGTGATGAGGCTCGGATGAGAAGCGGGATCCAGAGGATTGGTATCCGTTAAAAATTCCTCGCGATTTGAAAACCCATCACCGTCGGGATCCGCATCCAGCATGTCGGGATCTTCAAGATTCAGGTTGTGTTTGGCGAACCAAGCTTCGGATTCACGGGCAAAAAGCTCGGCCTCGGTGAGTCGCTCGGGGTTGCGCTCCATATCTCCCGGCACTGCCTGGGGAGCGGGTAAGACAGCGGCGGCCTCTGCTGGCACGGGGGCGGTGGCCGGTTCTTCCTGCGCTACGGGTTCGGTGGGGCTGACTCCTGCTTCCGCCGCAAGTGCCGCTTCTGCCTCACGCATGGTTGCGATGGCTTCGGATTCCGTGGACCCGGGTTGCGCGGGAGGATTGGCGACGGCGGCGTTGATCAAATCAACGATGGCTGTGTGCTGGCGCTCCGTGGCTGCTTGCAATGCGGTTTCGCCAACGTTGTTTTTTAAATTCGGATCTGCGCCGAGCGAAAGAAGCTTCCGCACAGCGATAGTCTGGCCTTTTTGCGCTGCCAGGATGAGTGGCGTGTCACCCTCTTCCGTGCGGGCATTGACGTCTGCGCCGGACTTCACGAGTTCGTCGGTGACGCTTTCGTGGCCCATGAGAGATGCGACCAGCAACGCACGGTCGAGTCCTTCATCGCTGATGGGACCCAGCAATCTCACGATCTCAAGGTGACCTTTGTAAACCGCCTGCATGAGCGAGGTCCATCCGCTGTTGTCGCGCAGATTCGCATCCGCTTTGGAGGCGATCAACGTCTCGACCATAGCTGCGTTATTATTAAATGCCGCCATCATGAGTGCTGTCCAGCCGTCGCGACCAGGCGCATTCACTTCCGCTCCGGCGCGAAGCAGTTGCTGAACCATCCGCAAGTGCCCGGCACTCGCCGCGGATACCAGAGCTACATTACCATCAGGATCCTTCACATTGGAGTCCATCCCCGCCGCAAGAAAATTGTTCACCGCTTCCTCATCCCCGGCCGATGCTGACCTCACAAACTCCGCCGGAGTGAAAGAATAATTGTCCCGCTCAAGATCACGCAGCGCCTGGGATTCTGGATCGGAGCAACTGACAATCCCTGAAAATGTGATCAGGAGAATGGAAAGGATCGGGAGATAAAGTGATTTCACAACTTAGTCATACTGGATTGTTGCGGGTGGCTCAAGCCGGATTGATAAAATCTTCCCGTCTTTCCCGATTTGGAGGTCAGGTTCTTTAATGACAGGGCTGAAAAAATACCTTAAAAACAAGATAACAATGCCGGACCGATATTACACCAAGTATTTGCCGGAGCCGAAAAAGCCCGTAAAGAAATCATGGCTAGGATGGCTCTTCCTCGCGTTCGCGATGTTAATCGTCGCCGGGATTGTGACGGTCTGGGTATCTCTCGACACATTTCTGAAGAGTGATGCCCTGAGGGCAATCGCATCCGAACAGGTTTCTGCCAAAACCCAACTCGATGGTCAGTTTGAGAAACTCCAGTGGACCGGAAACTCGGTCTACTCGGAGGGTTTCGCGGGAACGGCAGGCAACCGCTCGCTGGAAGCATTTCAGTTGCGCGGTGAAGTGGAGTGGTTCTCATTTTTCTCCGACGCATGGCGGTTTAATAATCTCGAGATCGGCAGGATGGACTGGAAAATTGGAAGTCAGGAAATCGCGCCTCCCCGTCTCACTACCTCCCCCGCGAAGCCGGAGGATGTACCTTTCTTTGCGAGTCTTGCTCCAGACCAAATGCGCATTAACCGGATTCGCGTGCAGGAATTTACCTTCGAGCATGCGACGGAGAGCTACAGCATATCCATCCGC
>JBGTCP010000263.1:0-1544 GCA_041748815.1 Chthoniobacterales bacterium | reverse complement strand
CCACGGTTTTGGTTCTCTTCCACAATGTTTGAGAGCGCGCGCTGGGCTTCGTTTTTAAGCATTCCCTCGGGCAGATCAAATTCGACAGATTCGATCAGTTGACGCACCACTTCGTTCTGGTTGCGGCGGTCATTCTGCGATGTTTTTTCCTCAGTGACGTTTTCAGCGACCATCGCGCGGAGTTCCTCCAGCGTTTTGCCGTCGGTCACGGTCTTTGCAAATTCGTCGTCGAGTTCAGGAAGTTCCATGGTGTGAATTTCCTTAAGTGTGACGCTGTAGTGCGGCGCTTTTCCGCGCAGCGCTTCGAGAGGAGAGTCCTCAGGAATGCTCAGATCGATCTCGCGGGTTTCGTCCTTGGCCATGCCGACCACACCCTGCGCGAAACCGGGTAGGAATGCGTCGTCCACCAGCCGCAGCCACGATTGCATGTCCTTGACGAGCTTCTCCGGCATGTCAGGGATTACCACATCGAGCGGCTGACCATCAAGCGTGCCGAGATAATCGAGCACGACGTAATCTTCCAGCTGGCAGGCACGGTCCGAGACTTCCGGGTAGCTGGCCATGCGTTGACGTGCGTTTTCCAACACACGATCGATCTCCACATCCGTCGCCGTTTCCGGCACGCGGGTGACAGGAAGTCCTTTGTAGTTGGGCAGTTCAAATTCGGGCTCGGTGATCACTTCAACTTCGAAGGCCATCGACTGATCTTCCTTGGTGACCGGATCTTCCACGGAATGTACCGTGAGCACTTTGAGCGAATGTTCTTTGATCGCGGTGCGAGCCGCATCGCCGACGAGCGAGCGCATCAATTCATCCTGAATGTCCTTACCGAATTTTTTCTCCACAACGCTGCGCGGTGCTTTGCCGGGGCGGAAGCCGGGGAATCGCGCATGCCGCTGATAATTTTTAAGGATGGATTCTTTTTCCTGCTCGACGCGTTCGGGCGGGATTTCCACAGCGATGCGGGTCTTGCAGTTTGGCAAAGTTTCGATGGCTAACTTCATATTGGGAGATGCTGGATGGTTGGGATTGGGATAATTGGAAAAGTTGGTCAGGTTATCATGGATTTATCCGGCATCAACGACATAATGACACCCATGAATCTCGAATTTCTCATCGAAACCGCACACGCCGCCTCCCGCGAAATCCTAGCAGTGTATGAGGGTGAGATTGCGGTCGATCTGAAGGACGATCGTTCACCCCTCACCGAAGCCGACCGCCGCTCGAACGCCGTCATCCTTGAGAGACTCAAAAACGAATACCCACACATCCCGGTCATCACCGAGGAAAACGCGGCGGCCAGTGCCGAGCAGCGATCCACCTGGTCGCAGTGCTTTCTCATTGATCCGCTCGATGGCACAAAGGAGTTCATCAAGCGCAATGGCGAGTTTACGGTCAACATTGCGCTTATTGAAAACGGGGTGCCGGTTGCAGGCGTCGTGCAACGCCCGACCACGGGCGAGGTTTTTGCAGCAGCGGACGGCCAGGCATTCCACCAGGCACCGGATGGCATTGAGACCCCGCTCGTCGGCGGCACCCACTAT
>JBGTCP010000262.1:0-5607 GCA_041748815.1 Chthoniobacterales bacterium | reverse complement strand
GGTGCGCCAGCTCACCCAATGGCTCTACCATCACAATTGCCGCAGCATCGATGAGATGCTCAATCTTTCAAAATCTCTGCGCGACCAACTCGCAGCAGAGTTCACCCTGCACATCCCGGAATGCGTCCGCGTGCTCGGCTCCGAAGACACGACCCGCAAATACCTTTTCCGCATCGGCGGCGGCGATCTCATCGAGACAGTCCTCATTCCAGCTTCGCTCTCGTTCGATGGCGAGCGCTCCGACCGGATGACACTCTGCGTTTCCTCACAGGTGGGATGCGCTTACGGCTGCAAATTTTGCGCAAGCGGACTGGACGGATTTAAGCGAAACCTCACAACAGCAGAGATCGTTTCGCAAGTGCTGGAAGTCATGCATCTCAGCGGCAAGCGCATTGGAAATCTTGTCTTCATGGGAATGGGCGAGCCGATGGCCAACTACGATGCGGTCATGCAAGCCATCATCATTCTTAACGCGCATTGGGGCTGCAACATTGGTGCCCGCCACATCACTGTCTCCACAAGCGGTCTCGTCCCGCGCATCCGCGACATGGCCGACCAGCCACTGCAAATCCGACTCGCGATCTCACTGCACGGTGCCACCGATGAGGTGCGCAACCAGATCATGCCGGTCAATCAACGCTACCCGCTCGCGGAATTATTCGACGCCTGCGATTACTACGTCTCGCACAAAAAGCAGAAAATCTTTTTTGAGTTCATTCTCATTAAAGGAGTGAACGACGATCCGGCGCACGCCCGTGTGCTCGCGCGTCATGCCAAGCGGCTTAATTCCAAAGTGAACCTCATTCCCTACAACCGAGTGGACGGTCTCGATTGGGAGCGCCCCGGTCAGGAAACCCAGGAAGCTTTCCTCACCGTACTCAGATCATCCGGAGTCGTAGCCACCCTCCGGCGGGAAAAGGGTCATGACATCGATGCCGCATGCGGGCAGCTCCGCCGGCAAACGCTTCAATCCGCCTGACTCCATCAAAAAAGCCCGTCTCAGCGTCGCAATTATTTAATTGGCAAAAGGTTGACGCCGCATATGCCTGCGGTTACTGCTACCCGTTAACCCCAACTCCAAACCACTTACTATCCAACTCTCTTTTTATGGGCCAACAACTGAATAAAGTTATTAAACGTCGTCGTCGCATCGCTTACCTAGAGCGCCTCAAATTGCGTGCCGCCGAAGCTGCTGTAGCAGGACGTTTAAGCTTCAAAAAAACCCGCAAGGCCGATGCTGATGCAGCCCCTGCCCCAGCCGCAGAGACAAAACCCAAAGCCGCACCCAAAAAGAAAGCGCCCGCAAAGCCAAAAGCACCCAAAGCTGCTGAAGCGTCCCCAGTCGACGCTCCTGCTTCTGAGTGACCTGCGCGCGGGACCATCCCGCTCCCGGCACTCGTGGCAATTGATCCCGTTGCCGGATAAAATGAGCCCCATGCAACTTCTCTCACACCTTCCTCCCTCCGTATGACAGCCTGCATGACCTCAGTTCGAAAAGCAATATTTCCAATCCTCGCGATGCTCGCGTTGGCACCCGTTTGCCATGCGCAGATCAGCGTCAACATGGAAATCCCACGGCGGCTCTACATGGTTTACGAGCCACTTATTGTGAAAGTGACGATCACCAACCTCAGTGGCGACCGTATCATGCTGCGGGACACAGAGGCCCAGCAATGGATGTCTTTTGAAATTAATCGCACTGACGGAATGAGCGTCCAACCGATCTCGCATGAATACAAGCTGGAGCCACTGGTTCTTGACGTGGGCGAGACCGCACAGCGCAGCGTAAATCTCACCCCGCTCTACTCGATGCGGGAGTTCGGCACCTACCGCCTCAGACTGAATATCCACTCGGAGGAAATGGATCGCTATTTTCATTCCGCAGTCCGGCAAGTGGATATCACCGAAGGCCGCAAGATGTACGAGCAAATCGTCGGCGTCCCCGGCGGCGGAGGCAACCGCAAAGTGACGCTTCTCTCCCACCGGCATCCAAAAGGCAACCGCCTTTACATCCGCATCATGGATGAAGACGAAGGCACTGTCTACGCCAACACCCAGATCGGCCGCCTCCTCACCTTTGGCGATCCGCGCATTGAATTCGATATCACCAACGACGTGCACATCCTGCACATGACCTCTCCGCGCACATTCATCTACACTTATATGTCGCTCAATGGAGAAGTGCTTTCCCGTGCGACCTATCGCTCCACCGAGCGCCATCCCCGGCTCGGACGCAATGCCTCCGGGATGGTCGAAGTCCGGGGCGGAATACTCGATGAACCCGTCCCCCCGGCTGCCGCAGGCGACGCTCCCGTTCCCCGCATCTCCGACCGCCCGCCTGGCGCACCGGGTGGTCTCTAAAAAGATGCCGGTCCCAACGCACCCCGGCACCACACAGGACGGCTGGGAGATCGAAAACTCCGAGACGGTCTATCAGAATCCCTACCTCGCCGTTTTCGTCGAGTATGTGAGATCACCCGGGCGTCCAACTGCAATCCCCTGGACCATTGTCCGCCGGAAAAAAGCTGTCGTCATCGCTCCAAAAACACTCGACGGCAAATATCTTCTCATCCGTCAGGAACGCATTCCCATTGCCCGGGCGATCTGGGAGTTCCCGGCAGGTCAGGTCGATTCCAAAGCGCCCACTCTCGAGCTGGCACACGCCACTGCACAAAGGGAACTCGCCGAAGAAACCGGCCATTGCCTGAGTGAGGGAAAATGCCTCGAATTGCTTGGCGAATTTTTCAGTAGTCCGGGATTCACGGACGAAGCCGCATGGCAATTCCTGGCCGACGGAGTCGAGCCCGACCCCGCGGGCACAGCGCACGACGAGCACGAGACTATCGTGGAGTGCCGCGCATTCACCTGGGCCGAGCTCACCGAGATGGTGAGTCACGGCGAAATCCGCGATGCCAACACGCTCTCGCTGTACGCACGTCTGGCGGCCTCAGGCAAAGGCTGAGAGGGTGCGACAATTACGAGGAGTTAAAATCAGGCCCGCGGATGCGCATCGTCATACGCTTTCTTAAGACGCTCTCGAGTGACATGCGTATAGATTTGCGTCGTCGAGAGGCTCGCATGACCAAGCAGCACCTGCACACTCCGCAGATCTGCTCCGGCATCCAGAAGATGAGTGGCAAAGCTGTGACGCAATTTGTGCGGGCTCGCATTCGCGGGGATCCCGGCATGCGAGAGATACTTTTTCATCACCGACCAAATGCCCTGCGTAGTCATCCGCTTGCGGAGTTTGCTGATGAAAAGCGGGCCGGACTGAACGCGCGCTTCGTGCCGGTACTTTTGAATCGCCGTCAGCGCTGGCGCACCCACAGGCACCACCCTTTCTTTACGACCCTTGCCGATGACCCGCAAAGTTTCCGAGAACACATCCACACTGCTCACGTCCAGAGAGGCCAGTTCTTCAATGCGTAATCCGCTGCTGTAAAAAAGCTCCAAAATCGCCGTGTCCCGTGCCGCACTCCACACAGGCGCCTGTTTAGTGAGCGGCACTTGTGACGGAGCGTCCATGAGTGCATTGATCTGCGATGCTGTGAGCACCATTGGCAGATTCCGCTCAAGCTTCGGCAACTGCACTTCCGCAAGTGGATTGATGAGAAATCCCTCCCGCTCGACCAGAAACCGGTAAAAGCTGCGCAGCGCTGCAAAGTGCAGACGCACATAGGAGCGCGCCATCTTCGCCTTCATCAACTCAAGCAGGTATTTCCGGAAATCATCCGCCGTGCTCTGCTGCCATCCCTGGAATGCCTCCCGCTCCTGAAAACGCTGCAAACCTGCAGCATAATTCTCCAGCGTGCGGGTAGCCGAGTTTCTCTCGATCTCAAGATACTTGAGAAATCTTCCAACGAGCAGCGCAGCTTTGCGATCCACATATTTGCTCATCGCCGCCCCTCAACAGTTCCCGATATTTCGCCGTGGATCTCATGGTGTGTCTCAACAGGTTCAAGATGCGTGGTGATCAATGCGCCAGGCGGCAACCGGTTTTCGATGAGGATCTCGATTTCGGTGGCAATGCGGTGCGCTTCTTCCAGCGATGTTGCACCGGGCAGTAGCAAATGATACTCCACAGAAACAGAATCCCCGAGGCTTCGATGTCTTAGCTCATGATGACTACCTCCGTGGTCCGCCGACGCGGCTTCCAGAATTTCATCGAGCTGATTCGTCAAAACCGGATCTGCCTCATCCATCAACCCGCCTATACTTTGCCTGAGCAGAGAAGATCCTGTGAGCAAAACATGCGCCCCGATGCAGAGCGCCAGGATCGGATCCCAATACGCCCAACCCGTGAGATAAACCAGTCCGAATGCCAAAACCACTCCGCCCGTCGTAATTGAATCCACAAGAATGTGCCGGCCATTCGCCGATAAAATCAGGGAGTTTTCACGCCGCCCGGTGCGCATAAGATATAGTCCCAGCCAAAGATTGACCCCGGCAATCACCAAGGCCAGCAACATTCCCCACCCCAGCGTGCTCAACTGCGGTCCGCGCAGAAAATCCGCCGCAGCAACCGCAACGATGGCCAGTCCTGCGACCAATACGACGCCACCCTCCACACCCGCAGAAAAAAAGCTGATCTTGCCGTGGCCGTACCGATGCCTGGAATCCGCAGGTGTCAGGCTGACTCTGAGACTGAAAAACGCAAACCCGATGGCAATCAAATGCACACTTGACTCCAATGCGTCGCCAAGCATCGCTGTGGAATCTGTGATCACAAACGCATAGGCCTTCAATGCGAGCACAGCAAGCCCGACGCCCAGCGAAAATCGCATGGCGCGTTTCATCTGCGTTACAGATGCCTGAGTCCAAGCACCATGGCCTGTGACAGTTTGCATGACCCTGGAAGTCTCAGTCAGAGCAAGGCAACTTTGCAAGGCACATCTCTCACTGCCCCAGTCCGAAAAGGAGAAAGCGCCCTGTCGCAGTGACGCCGCAGCCCCGCGCGACGAGGACGTCCCTTTGAGATGACCAGCGGGAGTTCCAACACCTGACACGACCAGCACTAACTTAAGCCCTGAATGGGCAGAATCCCAAGCCGGCGTCGGGCTGCGATTACCTCAGCCCAGCGCATCGTACCGCGCACTCACAAATTCCCAATCAATCACATTGAGGATCTCCTGGAGATAATCGCCACGCCGGTTTTGATACTTCAAATAATACGCATGCTCCCAGACATCGATGCCAGTAAGCACTTGGCGCCCTTCCATGAGCGGATTGTCCTGATTCGCCGTGGACTCCACCATTAACTCTTCACCGTCGAGCGAGAGCCACGACCAACCGCTGCCAAACTGGCTGGACCCAGCCTCCCGCATCTTGTCTGTAAGTCCTTCGAGGCTTTTGAATTTTTTATCCACAGCTTCGGCGAATGCCCCAGTGGGTTTGCTGCCGCCGGGTTTCAACGATTTCCAAAACAAATCATGGTTGTAATGTCCGCCACCATTGTTGCGAACCTTGGATTTGAGAGGCTCCCGCAGTTCGGAGACGGCGCTCATCAGGTCCTCGAGGCTTTTGTCAGCGAGCGTAGGTTCTTCGGCAATCGCGTCGTTCAGATTTTTCACATAACCGGCGTGATGTTTGGAGTGATGGATTTCCATC
>JBGTCP010000261.1:0-3330 GCA_041748815.1 Chthoniobacterales bacterium | reverse complement strand
AGCACAAGCGGAGGAATCCCGGCGCTGGTGCTGGTGGACTCCAACGGCGAAAGATTGCTTTCCACCGCAGAAACTTCACGATCCGATTTCCTCAGAGAAGTGGAAACCCTTTTGTCGAATTAAACATTCACACGACTGCGGGAGTTTTTTCCTCGATCGTCGATATCGTAGTTGAACGATGTGCCGGAGTGGTGTGAATTACACGTAGGATGATGCTCCGCTTCTTCGTTGCTTTTTCGGGAATGGTCATTTGCATTGCCGCATTGCTGCCGCGCACTGCAACAGCTGCTTGGACTGTGGACACTGTTGAAAAGCTGGGTGGTACCGACGGCGTTTCGCATGAACGACGCGTGCTCAGTCGCGGCTCTCAAAAAGCCATCCTCCACATCGCCTACTTCGATGCGACTCAACATGATTTACGCGTCGTGGATGATGGCTCGAACCAGTATTCAAACCTCGCCGAAGCCATGGCCAAACAAGGCGCCATCGCAGGAGTCAATGGTGGTTACTTCCACCCCGACCACACTCCCATCGGACTGGTTGTGGAAAACGGCGAGCAAAAACATGCCCAGGAACGTGCCCGCCTGCTCAGCGGTCTGCTCGCCAGCAACCGCGAACGCATGTTCCTGCTAAGGCCCGACGAATTCAAATACGGACCCAACACGCAGCAGGCATTGCAAGCCGGCCCTTACCTCGTGGATCAAGGCAAAGCCGTCGCCGGACTCAACAACACCCGCCCGGCCCGCCGCACCACTATCCTCAACAACGGGCAAAAGCGCTGGGCAATTCTCATTAGCAGCTCACTCACGCTCGCAGAGCTGGGAGGGATTCTTGCAGCGGACAGCCTCGCTGTGGAATTCCCCGTTACCCGCGCACTCAATCTGGACGGCGGGTCCTCGACCGCATTCTGGGTGAAAAAATCCCCCACACCGTTCTACCAACGCGAATGGGTGCGCGTGCGCAACTTCATCGCCATCGTCCCTCGCGAAGGGTGATCATTCCGAAGTCCCATCCGGCTGGTCTCCCAGCGGCACGCCACTTGCCACCACTTCTTCCGGCGGCGCAATGGTTGAAGTAAAGTGAAACAAGTCGGGCCTCCGATCCCTCAGCGGACGCACCGTCCCGAAATTCCGCGCTTCCTGCAAGTCATCCAAATCGAGATCACACACCAGCACCGTTTCCTCATTCGAGTCCGCCTCCGCCGCAATCCCATCGCGGGCAAAATTAAAATCCGACGGCGTGAACACACCCGCCACAGCATAGTTGATATCCATGTTCTGCACATCCGGCAAATTACCAACGGTCCCGGCCGTTGCCACGTAGATCTGATTTTCCACCGCCCGCGCCTGCGCACAATATCGAACCCGCAAATACCCCTGTCGATTATCCGTGCAATACGGAACAAAGATGATGTCCACGCCATGATCCGTCAGATACCTCGCGGCCTCTGGAAATTCCACATCGTAGCAAATGAGCACCCCGATTTTTGCCATCGGCGTCTCAATGATCTGCAAAGAATTTCCTCCCGTGATCCCCCACCACTTATGCTCGTTTGGAGTGATGTGCAATTTGGGTTGCTCGACCAGCGTTCCATCCGGCAGGCAAATGTCGGAAATGTTGTAAAGCTTTCCATCTCTGGCCACAGGCGACGATCCAGCAATAATCGTAAGATCATACCTCCGCGAAAGACCAGTCATGAGCTTGCGGAGCCGCGGCGAATAATCCGCCAGCCGCTTCATCCCCTCCTGCGGTGAAAGCGCCCCTGTTTGCGAAAGCAACTGCAGCGTGTAAAGCTCCGGCAGCAACACAAAGTCCGACGAATAATCCGCAGCGATATCCACAAAATATGCAACCCGGTCGGCAAATTCCTTAAACGACTTCACCTTGCGCATCTGATATTGAATACACGACACGCGCACCTTGCGCAGCCCCGGTTTGCGCGCCACGTAGTCCGGATTCGTCCACTCCAGCAGACTTGCACAGTTGCGGCTTTGGCGGTCGCGCAGGTAATGCTTCAGCACGCCACGCAACTGAAATCCTTGATGCAGCTGAAACGAAAGTACCGGGTCATTCAGGTCACCCGCGAGCACACGCTCCGCGTATTCCTCCGGCGAGAAATCGTTCGCATGCTTGTCATAGCCCGGCAACCGGCCACCCGCGAGGATGCGGCGCAGGTTCAATTTCTTGCAAAGTTCACGCCGGGCAACGTAGAGCTTCGCGCCCACGCCCGTCCCTTGAGCTTTCGGATGCACATAAATATCCGCCCCATACAACGTGTCTCCGTTTGGATCATGATTTGTAAAAAATCCGCTGTCCGTCACACCGCCCCAGGTATGTGGACGCAGCGGATCCGCTCCCATAGCCACGATCAACGATGATGCCGCGCCGACGAGCTTTCCCCCTGATTCCGCGACAAGCTGACCTTGCGGAAAAACCCGCAAATGACTACGCAGATGCACTTCCGCCCATACGATATTGTCCGTGGCCATTTCCGGATAACACTCGCGATTCAGCGCGACCAGCGCAGGGATATCGTCCCTCCGAGCCTTCCGCACCACCACATCCGTAGCCTTGCTATTAGATTGATTTTCCATTGCCGGACTCTTTCACACGAAAATACCTTTGACCAGCTACCATCGGATAATTCACGGCCACGTCCGGTTAGCCTTGTCATTTCTGCGGTTCGGCAGTAAATTATGACGAGTAGTAATTTAAATAATCCATGCATATTCACCTCAGCCCCCGCCATCTCATCCTCACCGGAGCCATCAACAACTTCGTTGTCGAAAAAATCTCCTCCCTCGAACACATCTCCGAGCAAATCATTGCTGCTCACGTCGTCCTCATTCACGACGAAGCACAGGACCCATCAACCGAGCACCGCGTCAAAGTGCACCTTGCAGTCCCCGGAAAAGATATCCACGCTGAATGCGCTGATCTCGACCTTTACGCAGCAGTCGACGGCGTAACACACAAACTCGCCCGCCAACTTCGCAAACGCAAAACCCGCCTTCAGGATAAGAAAAAAAGCGACCTCCAGAAAAAAGTGGAGCGCAAAAAACGTCTCGGTTAATCCAGTCCCTTCCGCCTGCGTTTGCGGGCATAATTCATGTCCATTCCCACGCAGCACACCGAACCCGTCAACGCACAAATACTGGCCATCTCGGAGGACTCCATCCAAGGCTTCATTCGCGAGCCATTTCAGGAAATCGCTGAAAAATCCGGCGTTGAAATCGACGTCGTCCTCGAACGCATCCGGGCCATGCTCGAAGCAGGCACCATCCGCCGCGTCCGACAAACCCTCGTTGCGACCAACCTGGCAGAAGGTGC
>JBGTCP010000260.1:0-2886 GCA_041748815.1 Chthoniobacterales bacterium | reverse complement strand
GCGCTCGATGACCGTGGCCATTCTTCGCACGTCATCGATATCACGTGGCCTGCAGCCGAGGGTGAAGCCGGATTGCAGCCGACCATTCGCCGCATCTGCGCCGAAGCCGAGCAGGCGATTCTTGGCGGTTGTGACTCCGTGGTATTGAGTGATCGGGCGGTGGATCATGACCGCGTGTCGGCTCCCATGCTTCTTGCCACCGGCGCAGTGCACCATCATCTCACCAACACGGGATTGCGCATGCGCGGCAGTATTATTTGTGAAACCGGCGAAGCCCGCGATGTGCACCAATTGGCATGCCTCGTTGGCTATGGAGCCTCTGTAGTTTATCCCTACCTCGCCATTGAAACGTGCCGCGAGCTGTTTGAAAAAGGCGAATTCGGCGATGACATGAGCTATGCCGAGGTGCTCTACAATTATCGCGCCGCGTTGGAAAAAGGGCTGCTCAAAATTATGTCCAAGATGGGCAACTCCGTGCTTAACAGCTACCGGGGTGCGGAAATTTTTGAAATTGTGGGCATTAGTTCCGCAGTGGTCGCGGATTGCTTTGCAAACACTCCTTCCCAGGTTGAAGGAATCGGATATGTCGAGATCGCCCGCGAATCACTCACGCGTCATTCCATGGCTTACGATTTGACCGCTCCGGAAGATGGAAGCGAGCCACCAAAGCTTATCCTCGGAGACCTTGGCTACTACCGGTTCCGCCGCAATGGCGAGCTACATGCCGTCACTCCGCCGGTGATCAAAAATTTCCACACATTTGTGCGGACGAATGATCCTGCGGACTATGCCAACTACGTGAAGGCAGTGCTCGAAGCCACTCCGCACTCGTTGCGGAATCTGCTGGAGATCCTGCCAAATCCCAAAGGCCCTGTGCCTCTCGAAGAAGTGGAAGGCATTGAGGATATCCGCCGCCGCTTCACTACGGCCGGCATGTCGCTGGGTGCTCTCAGCCCCGAGGCACACGAATGCCTCGCGATCGCCATGAACCGCATTGGTGGAAAATCCAACTCCGGTGAGGGTGGGGAAGACCCCGAGCGTCAGCACCGTCGCCCGAATGGCGACCTTGCCAACAGCGCGATCAAGCAAGTGGCATCAGGCCGGTTTGGCGTGACTGCCGCTTACCTTGCCAGTGCCAAAGAAATTGAAATCAAAATGGCACAAGGCGCCAAGCCCGGCGAGGGCGGCCAGCTGCCCGGTCACAAAGTGAGCGCTTATATCGCCAAACTGCGCCACAGCGTCGAAGGCGTAACGCTCATTTCGCCGCCACCGCATCACGATATTTATTCCATCGAAGATCTGGCGCAGCTGATTCATGATCTCAAAGAAGTAAATCCCCGCGCTCGTATCTGCGTGAAACTCGTAGCCGAGACCGGCGTCGGTACGATTGCAGCAGGCGTGGCAAAAGCGCACGCCGATATCATCCTTGTGAGCGGGCACGAAGGCGGCACGGGAGCATCGCCATTGAGTTCCGTGAAAAATGCCGGACTCCCCTGGGAGCTTGGTGTGGCGGAAACGCATCAGGTCCTGCTTCTCAATGGATTGCGCAACCGGATCACACTGCGCACCGACGGCGGGATGCGCACGGGTGAGGACATTATTTTTGCAACGCTGCTCGGAGCCGAGGAATACAATTTCGGCACCGCGGCACTCATTGCCTCGGGATGCGTGTATGTGCGCCAATGCCACTTGAACACCTGCCCCGTGGGCGTTGCGACATTGGACGACCGCCTCCGCGCGAAGTTCAAAGGCAAGCCTGAGAACGTGGTGAATTTCTTCAACGGAGTTGCCCAGGAAGTGCGCGAAATCATGGCCAGACTCGGTTTCCGCACGATTCAGGAAATGATTGGTCGCGTGGAATATCTCCGCCAGCGTGAGCTGGCAGGGCATCCGAAGGCGAACACACTCGACCTTTCCAAGCTGATCGCCGATGTGGCCGATGATGCCGACGCGCCCCGCCACAACACCCGCGAACGCAACGACGGACCGCATGACCGTCCGCTCGACGACGTGATTTTGCAGGACGCGCAGGATGCGATCAACGAAGCACAACCCATCTCTCTCACCTATCGTGTAAAAAATACCAATCGTTCGGTGGGCACCAAACTCTCTGGAGAGATTGGTTACCAGTATGGCGAGACGGGCCTGCCTCCACGCACCATTGAGCTGAATCTCTCCGGCAGCGCTGGTCAAAGCTTTGGCACTTTTCTTGCCGAAGGCGTGCGCATGATCCTCACCGGTGAGGCTAATGATTACGTGGGCAAAGGCATGAGCGGCGGCGAGATCATCGTGCGTCCGCCAACGAAACGCCAATTCACGACGCATGAAAACTCCATCATCGGCAACACGGTTCTCTACGGAGCAACAGGCGGCACATTGTTTGCAGCCGGTCGCGCGGGCGAGCGCTTTGCGGTGCGTAACTCCGGAGCCACTGCTGTCGTCGAAGGTGCTGGCGACCACGCCTGCGAATACATGACCAATGGCTACATCGCTATCCTCGGAGCAACCGGCAAAAATTTCGGCGCCGGCATGACCGGGGGTGTGGCATACGTCCTCGACGAAAAAGAGGAGCTCCCCGATTTGTTAAATACCGAGCTTGTGGATGCGACCCGCCTCACCGAAGGCGCCGAGGCCGAGACGCTCAAAGAGATGGTCGAGCGTCATCTGAGTGAGACGGGCAGCGAGCGGGCACAGGACATCCTGGATCATTGGTCGGAGTATCTGCCCAAGTTCTATAAGGTCGCTCCGCGTTTGCCGAAAAAATCGGCCACCATTGGACTGGATCCGCAAGTTGCCGCTTCCACCAAGGTTTGATCCGGCGTAGAATGGAAAAAATTAACAACCACCCGGAGAGGGTCACAAAATCATGGAAATCGTAAAACAACT
>JBGTCP010000259.1:0-1569 GCA_041748815.1 Chthoniobacterales bacterium | reverse complement strand
AGTTGTTTTACGATTTCCATGATTTTGTGACCCTCTCCGGGTGGTTGTTAATTTTTTCCATTCTACGCCGGATCAAACCTTGGTGGAAGCGGCAACTTGCGGATCCAGTCCAATGGTGGCCGATTTTTTCGGCAAACGCGGGGCGACTTTATAAAACCTTGGCAAATACTCCGACCAATGATCCAGGATGTCTTGTGCGCGCTCGCTGCCCGTCTCACTCAGATGCCGTTCGACCATCTCTTTGAGCGTCTCTGCCTCGGCGCCTTCGGTGAGGCGGGTCCCATCCACAAGCTCAGTATTTAACAAATCGGGAAGCTCCTCTTTTTCATCGAGAACGTATGCCACGCCCCCGGTCATACCGGCGCCGAAATTTTTGCCGGTTGCTCCGAGGATAGCGATGTAGCCATTGGTCATGTACTCGCAAGCGTGGTCGCCAGCGCCTTCGACGACGGCAGTGGCGCCGGAATTACGCACCGCAAAGCGCTCGCCCGCGCGACCAGCTGCAAACAACGTGCCGCCTGTCGCTCCGTAGAGAACCGTGTTGCCGATGATGGAGTTTTCGTGCGTCGTGAATTGCCGTTTCGTCGGCGGACGCACGATGATCTCGCCGCCGCTCATGCCTTTACCCACGTAATCATTCGCCTCACCGGTGAGGATCATGCGCACGCCTTCGGCAAGAAAAGTGCCAAAGCTTTGACCAGCGCTGCCGGAGAGATTCAGCTCAATGGTGCGTGGAGGCAGTCCCGTCTCGCCATACTGGTAACCAATCTCTCCTGAGAGCTTGGTGCCCACCGAACGGTTCGTGTTTTTTACACGATAGGTGAGCGAGATGGGTTGCGCTTCGTTGATCGCATCCTGCGCATCCTGCAAAATCACGTCGTCGAGCGGACGGTCATGCGGTCCGTCGTTGCGTTCGCGGGTGTTGTGGCGAGGCGCGTCGGCATCATCGGCCACATCGGCAATCAATTTGGAAAGGTCGAGGGTGTTCGCCTTCGGATGCCCTGCCAGTTCACGCTGGCGGAGATATTCCACGCGACCGATCATTTCCTGAATCGTGCGGAAGCCGTGTCTGGCCATAATTTCGCGCACTTCCTGGGCGACTCCGTTGATGAAATTCTCCACGTTCTCCGGCTTGCCTTTGAACTTCGCGCGGAGGCGGTCATCCAATGTCGCGACGCCCACGGGGCATGTATTTAAGTGGCATTGGCGCACATAGACGCATCCCGAAGCAATGAGTGCTGCGGTGCCGAAATTGTATTCCTCGGCTCCGAGCAGGGTTGCAAAAATGATGTCCTCACCGGTGCGCATTCCGCCGTCGGTGCGCAGTGTGATGCGATTGCGCAATCCATTGAGAAGCAGGACCTGATGCGTTTCCGCCACACCAAGCTCCCAGGGGAGTCCGGCATTTTTCACAGAACTCAATGGCGATGCTCCCGTGCCGCCTTCGTGACCGCTCACAAGGATGATATCGGCGTGCGCTTTTGCCACGCCTGCTGCAATCGTACCGACGCCGGTCTCGGCTACGAGTTTCACGCAGATACGTGCGCGGGGATTTACTTCTTTGAGATC
>JBGTCP010000258.1:0-9958 GCA_041748815.1 Chthoniobacterales bacterium | reverse complement strand
CGCTCTGCCAGTCTTCCAATAATTAATTTTTCTCCGAATGTCTGCTCATACCGAAGCCAACGAAATCACGGCATCCAGCAAGTCCAATCTGGCAATGGCGCTCGTCTGTCTGCCAAAAGACCGGCGTCAGGACATGCATGTTTTTTATGCGTTCTGCCGTCTGGTTGATGATATCGCCGACGATGGAAACGTCGATGCCGGGGAACGCGGACGTCAATTAGACCACTGGGTGCGGTGGACCAGCGGCGCCTGCGATGACGAACCGGCTCTCGCTTCCGCCGTGCGCGGATTGGCGCAGAAATACAATTTCCCGCTTTCGCATTTGCACGAAATCATCGCTGGCGTGCGCATGGATCTGGATGGCGCGGATTATGAAACGTGGGCCGATCTTCAGCAATACTGCCACCGCGTTGCCAGCGTGGTGGGACTTGTGAGTGTGGAAATTTTTGGTTATACAAATCCAGAGACGCTGCGCTACGCATTATCTCTCGGCCTCGCATTGCAGACCACGAATATCATTCGCGATGTGAAGACGGATTTGCTGAATGAAAATCGTATTTACCTGCCCAAGGAAGATTTTGAGCGGTTTGGAGTGGATCGTTCCGACTTGGCGGCTGCATCGCGGACGCCACAGTTCCGCGAGATGATGGAGTTTCAGGCAGAACGTTCTCAGAGTTTTTACGATGATGCCGAGGAGCGGCTGCCTTCTGAGGATGCTGCGAATATGGTAGCGTCGGAGATCATGTTGGCTATTTATCACGAGATCCTGGATCAGGCGCGCAAGGATGGGTTCCGGATGTTTGAGAAGGATTACCGGGTGAGCCATTTGCGCAAGTTGGCAATCATCACGAAGTTTGTGGGAGCTGCGAAGCTGGGGCTGGCAGGTTGATCAACGCGCTCAAAGTTTCTGTTGCATCTCGCGGTGCGCCTTATTAACTTCCCCATCTTCACTTACGCCGGCGTGGCGGAATTGGCAGACGCGCTGGACTCAAAATCCTGTTCTCGTAAGAGAGTGTCGGTTCGACCCCGACCGCCGGTAAGTAAAGGCCTCGCGGACCCGGTCTCACTCCAGGGTTAAGTATTCTGCGACTTCGCGGATGGAAGGCCGGAGCTCGGGAAATAGTTCGAGCCAGTCTGTCATGGTCGCGATCAATACCGAAAATCGTGCCTCCTCATCTTGGGCCATAACCATCCCGGGCGCTTCTGTGAACAAGCCCTCATGAACAAATTCGCCGGGTGCGACGAGCATGTGCAGGATCTTTTGCTTTTCATCGAGCGAGATCTGAGGGTTTGCGAGACGTTCCTCGACCAGCCTGCGTTCCTCCGGGTTGGCAAGGTTCGCATAGGCAATGAGGTCTGCGCGAGCCAGTGGTTGTTCGGCCAGAAAGTCTGGATTGGCATTGAGTTCCCGCAGAGTGGCAGCCGGGGACTCGCGTGCCATGCGGTGCATTGTCACGGCCAGTCCTTCTGCCCATGTCTCGTTCTCCGGTGGTTCGGCCAGTTCGGCGAGACGCATGACTGTGGAAAAATCCCCCGCCATCGCTGCGAGGTCGAGTGCATGCAACAACCCCTGGCTGGGCTTGGCAATCCACTCGGGATTTTGTAATGCGCGTTGCAAGGACGTGAGATTTTGCGGAAGGGTGGCGGGCTGGGTATTCTGTCGTGTTCGCAGCGCGATGGCCCATTCGTCAGCATTAGCTGGAGCATTCAGGATCGCGTTGGCTAATCGGGCTGCCGCTTCGGGATCGATTTTTTCCAGCAGATCGAGCAGGAAAATCCTCAAGGTGGGCGCTTCTATCAAGGTGTCATTTTCACCGGGCACAAACTGCAGCCCGGTGGTGGCGTCCTTACCGGATGCTAAAAAGTTCTGTATAATTTGCGATGCGTGTTCCGGCGGTAGAGAACGGATTTCGCGGCGGATATTCTCCAGCATAGCGCGCGCCCGCTCGGCATCGTCGTGTGTGGTGGTGACAAAAGTTTCAAGCAATTCTTCCAAGAGCTTCGTTTCCAGCGGCGGAGCCTCCGGAGCTGAGGGAGCCAGAGCAGGGGTGGGGCTTGGAGTCGGCGATGAGGCGGCTGGCACAGCAGATGATGGCTTGCGCGGATTCATCCCCAGCCAAATCCCCGTCGCGACCAATGCCAGCAAAATAACCGCTAACAGAAGACGGCCAGCTTTCACTTATCGAAGTGAGTTGAGCAACGGCCGCGCGCTGGCATCCAGAGCGCGGACTCCGCCTCCGCTGGAAACGATGACGGCGGTCAAAGTCAGCACGCCGTTAATTTCCAGGAATACCGGGCCGCCGCTCATGCCCGCTTCCGGTTCAAAGCCGTCGTTTCCGAGAAAGGGACCGCGGTAGATGAAGAACGGGTCGGAAATTGTGGAGCGCAGGAGATGCCGGCCTGAGTGGCGTTCAGCACCGTAACCGAGCATCGTTTTTTGTTGTGTGGTCTGCAGCAGACGCGGGTCAGCATAAACGCGGGCCGGAGTAGCACCAGAGGCCAGCACGTTCAAAGTGTGGATGACACCGACATCCAAGGCAAATGCCCGGTCGGAGGTGGACTGCGTGACTGAGGAGTAGCCTGGCAGAATCTGCTGGCGGGTAATGGGAGTCCGCACCAGCCATTGATTGCCGTTCCGACCGCGCGAGAAAATGACACTGCGGGAGAAGCCGTGTCTACGGTCGTAAAGATTATGAGCGGCTGTCACCACGCCCCGCTGAGTCACAGCGGTCCCGGACCCCACGTATTGATGCCTTCCAGAGAAAAACTGCATCTGGCCAACCATGTTCACTGGATTCGCCGACCTTTCGTTCTCCGGTGCTAGCACGGGATCATATTGCCCGTATGCTGCTTGGCCAAGGAATGGCAAAGCCAATCCAAAAACCAAGGGCAGCAATTTCAGACGCGAATGAGCAAGCGCAAACATGTCTTTAGTTAGTCGTGATTTGCCGGGTTTACAAATTAATTGTCTCTTGCGCTTGACATTAATCACCACGACGGGCAGCTTTCGCGTCCAATTTAAATATTCAGACATTCATGGCCAATAAGAAATCCGCAGAAAAAAGCGCCCGGCAGACCATCGTCCGCACCGCACGCAATCAATCCGTTAAATCCGCTTGCAGAAATGCAGTGAAGAAGCTGCGTGCAGCCATCGCATCAGGGGATAAAGCAGCGGCTGCGGCAGCCTACAGCGCAATGTCATCGCGGTATGACCGTGCGGTCAAAGCCGGAGTGATTCACAAAAACTCTGCGAATCGCCGCAAAAGCTCGATGTCCAAGGCAGTCAAATCGATTGCCTGAGTCACCGGCAACTATCAAGTCCGGATCTCCTGATTTCTGAGGAGATGAGAAGTCAGCAAACCCAGGCAGGCCACGGCAGGATACTGCATGGCGATGTTCTTCAAAGGGTGGGGGACTGTGAGGATGGCGCATTTCAGGCCATCATTGCCGATCCTCCGTATTATCAGGTGCTGGTGTCTGAGGAATGGGATACTCAATGGACATCACCGGATGCTTATGTGGATTGGACCGTGGAGTGGGCGCGGGCTTGCCGCCCGAAACTTAAATCCGACGGGTTGCTTTTTGTCTTTGGTCAGCCGGGAAAACGCGAACACGTTTGGCTGCATGTGTGCTCGGCCTTGAGCCGCGAGATGCAATTTCACGATCTCATCATCTGGGATCGCGCGGTCGGTTATAATGAACGGTCGGACTCTTTCACTCCACAGTATGAAATGATCCTCGTTCTGCGGCAGGCGCAGGATGTGTCGCCTTATTTTGATAAAGATGCAGTGCGAGTGCCCTACGATGAAAAAACAATTGCTGTTTACCTGAAAGATAAGCGGTATAAAAATTCAGCGGCCCGCGAGGAGCATTTGCGGAAGGGCAAATACGCAACCAATCTCATGCGGGTGCCATCACTCAAGGGCGCAAGCAAAGAAAAAATAGGCCATCCATCGCAGAAGCCATTGGCATTGATCCGCAATCTCATCCTTGCCAGCACGCGTCCCGGCGATGTCGTGTTGGATCCGTTTCTGGGAAGCGGCACCACAGCTCATGTTGCGGAGCTGGAGGGACGCGGCTGGGTCGGTATCGAATGCGACCTCAATTATGTAAAAATGGCGTCTGACCGGATCCAGCGCATCGCGGGTGCGGCGGAGAAATAACCGAACCCCGTTTGGGGCAGAAATACTGCCGCCGGACTCTCGACAACTGCTGCTGAATTCTATACCCGTTTTCGCGTGACCGCGCCGCTGACAGCTCTGGTATTGGTGAATCTTATTCCGCTCTTCGGGGTTCTCTTCTTTGGCTGGAGTCTTTTTTCGGTGGTGACCCTGTATTGGGTGGAAAACCTTGTCATCGGATTATTTAACATTCCGAAAATGATCATCTGCTCGCCGGATCCGGAAGCGCTGGCGGCTGCGACATCCAATCAAGCAGGCAACTCTGCCAATCTGCCGCCGGAAATGAATACATCCACGGCGCACCATGCCTTGAAATTTTTTATGGTGCCATTTTTTGTCGTGCACTATGGGGGATTTTGCGCGGGGCATGGATTTTTTATTTTTGGTTTGCTGGGCAGGGACGCTTCGTTTTCCGGGCCAGCAGGTATGTTTTCCGGGCTTCCCGGCATGGTCGGGTATGTGATGAGCTCAGGTGGCAGCTGGTTTGTGGCAGGGTTGGTGATCAGCCACGGCATCTCGTTTGTGACGAACTTTCTGGGAAAAGGCGAATGGCATCGCGCGACATTGCCACAGCTGATGATGGCGCCATACAGCCGCATTGTGGTGTTGCACGTGGCCATCCTCCTGGGAGCTTTTGCCGTTATGCTGCTGGGGACTCCCATTGGGATGCTGATTTTGTTAATCCTCGGCAAAACCCTCCTCGACGTCAAAATGCATCGCCGGTCTCACGCCAAGATGAACAGCGCTGCCTGATCCCACCTGGAAGCAGTTTTTTTAATTCAATGCAATAGCCGTGGTGCGTAATTTCTCTTGCGTGAGTGGCTCAAACGCCTGCCCGTCACTCTGACAGCTGACTTCGGAAAAATTCAGCTGCACATAACCAAATGTGGTGCAGACCGAGACATCCGCCGCATCGCGTCCGTATCCGATGCGCACAAGGCCGTTTAGCGGCGCAAGGTGCGTGGCATCAAAGAGGAGCCACTTGCCACCAATCAGCGCTTCAAAACATGCGTGAAAGTCGGGCGGTTGCAGCTGGTATGCGTACCCGGTAAAATACCTCGCCGGGATCGTGAGCGCCCGGCACAAAGCAATGCCAAGGTGTGCAAAGTCGCGACAGACCCCTGCACATTGAGTGACCGTGTCGTATGCCGATGTGCTGCTGTTTGTCGCTCCCGGAAGGTATTCCACGGTGGTGTTGATCCACTCGGTGATGGCCGTGACCTGATCGTAGGGAGAATGAATGTGGCCAAATTTTTGCAACGCAAGACGGCCAAGTGCGTCGGATTGACAGTAGCGACTGGGCATCAGATACGGAATCCATGTGTGGTCCATGTGCGCCGGAGTTTCTTTGCTGAGTTGGTCGACCATCACGCTTTCGTAGCTGGTTTCAACCGTCGCCCGGTATTCCAGGATTAGCTCCGTGAGGTCGTAAGTCTGTAGCCGGTCGAAGCGATTTTCCTCAGGTTTTGTCACGATCTGCTCGGTTTCAGCCGGTGGCTGGACGGTGAGACTTTCTTCGATCAATTGCTGCGACGCGGAGGGACGCACCCTGACGTTGAAGAGCAAGGTTGCGGGTGGTTGCAGTGTGTAGCCAAGGCGGGCAGAAATTTGAAAACGCATTGTGCGGAAGCTACCGAAAAATCGCCCAACCGCAAACACGATGTTTGCGCGGATCGCGTAGCCGGATTGACATATGCCCGATACCTCCTACTTTGTAGAAATTTATTATGGCAATCATCCGCAGAAATATCCGTGCATCCCAGACCGGGAGCTCCAGCGCAAATCCAGGCGTACTAGTTGTGGACGATGATCCGCACTTCCTGGATCTGATGTGCGCAGCTCTCAGTCCAATTTCGGATCAATTTAACATCCTGCGCGCGGAAACTCTGGAAGCCGCGCGGGTGGAAGCGGCGAAGTCGCAGATCGTTGTTTTTGTCCTTGATATCCAGATGCCCGACGGCACAGGGCTGGATTATTCTCAGGAGGCAAAAGCACAGTTTCCCGAGGCGGGCGTTCTTATCGTGACAGGCACCACCCTGGTTCAGGAGGAGGAATTCATCCGCAGATTTGGCATTGATCGATTCATGCGCAAGCCATTCCGGTTGGCCGATTTTCGCGAGGCAGTTGCACTTTTGGCCACCCGGCCGAGGACATTGGCCCCGTATGCTTCCGCAGGGACTCAGGCCGCTTACACTTCGACCGACGACGCGGTGGCGGCAACTTCAACTTCCAAACCGCTGCCGAATCTTCGCTCTCCTTCCGGTCCGGCTCCCTCAGCTCACCGCACGATATTGGTGCCTGGACAAAGCTTCCAAGGGACGCTGCGTAAATTAACGACCACGGACATCATCCAGCTCAAGTGCATCGGCCGATCAAGCTGCGTCTTGTATTTTTCGAATGCTGATGGACGCCAGGGCGAAGTCGTCATCAGGTCTGGAGAAATCCTGCACGCAAAATGTGAAGAGGTCCAAGGGCTGCAGGCATTATATGAGATTGTAGGCTGGACGGGCGGCGAGATCGAAGAGCGTAGCTACCGGGAAGACCATCCGACCACGATTCGTGGTTCGTGGGAAGGGTTGCTGCTTGAGGCGTTGCGCCTGAAAGATGAGCAGCAGGGCTGATTTCGCTTTTGATTGTTGATCGTAGTGAGTTACGGTAATTATAGATTACCTAATCTCATGCACCTCCGTTCCTTCATAACCTCCGCTAATACCGCGCACATTCTTGTGTGCGCCAACGAGGAAGAGGAGGCTCGCTCACTTTCCGACATATTAAAAGAATCCAGCGGTAGTGCCCTCGTTCACGCAATCACTGACTTCGGGAAATTGCCGGACAGCCTGGTCTCGGCGCCGGACGTGCTGGTGGTGTCGCTGAGCGGGGCGGTTTTTAGTTGCGAAGGAGTCCGCGAGGCATTTGTCGGTATTGCAGAAGTGCCGCCGGTCATCTTCGTGGGTGAATCCTCTGACGAAGGGCCTGTCCTGGACTTTCTGCAGCAGCATTCAGCCGGTTTCGTGGTACGTGAGCGACTTTCGGAGCTAAACTTCGCACTGACAGCTGCGTATCGAAATAGTCAGCTGATGCGCCGTCTCCATCAAGAAACCACGGCTTTTCAGGATATTTCGCAGATCCGCGAACGTGAGAAACACCTGATCAACCTGCAAACCGCAGTGGATCAAAGTGCGAATGCTATCTTGATCACTTCACCTCAAGGTGAAATCGAATATGTGAACCCCGCATTCGAGCGCATTACGGGATATTCAAAAAGCGAAGTCATCGGGCAGAATCCCCGTCTCTTAAACTCCGGCCTGCATCCTCCGGATTTTTTTAAAACAATGTGGCAAAAGATTTCTGCCGGTCAGATTTGGAAAGGCCAATTCCTCAACCGCCGCAAAGATGGCAGCACGTATTGGGAATCCGCGACCATTGCACCAGTGAGCGACCACAATGGAAACATCGCACGCTACGTGGCCATCAAAGAGGACATCACTGCCCGGAAGTTGGCCGACGATGCGATGAGACAGAGCGCAGAGCGGTTCGAGCGCCTTTCGATGCAGAGCCGCACCTTCATCTGGGAGGTTGATCAGCATGGACTTTACACCTATGTCAACGACATGGTCTCCGAGGTGCTTGGATACTCGCCCGGTGAACTTGTCGGAAAAAAATACATTTATGACATTCATCCAGAGGAGGGTCGCGAGGAATACAAAGATCTTGTGATGAGCACTTTGGAAAGTAAATCCTCCCTTACCGGATTTCTCAATCGAGCTGAAACCAGAGATGGAAATCCCGTGTGGCTCTACAGCACTGCGGCTCCGATTTATGACAATCAGCAAAGCTTTCTTGGCTACCAGGGGCTCGATTCCGATGTCACCGAGAAGCAGAATATGGAGGAGCAGTTTCTCCGTTCGCAGCGGATGGAGAGCATCGGCACACTGGCCGGCGGCATCGCACATGACCTGAACAACGTGCTGGCGCCCATCCTGATGTCGATTGAGATTTTGAAGTTGGATGAAACCAGCGAAGATAAGCTGGACATGCTGGGAACGATTGAAGCCAGCGCCAAGCGCGGGAGCGACATGGTGCGGCAGGTTCTTTCGTTTGCCCGCGGTGTGGAAGGCCGCAAGATACCCATCCAACCCTCGCACCTGGTCAAAGAACTTGGAAAGATCATCCAGGAAACTTTTCCGAAAACCATCCACCTCGATTTAAAAGTGGCGGCTGACACGGCCCTGCTTCTGTGCGACCCGACGCAAATCCATCAGGTACTTCTTAATCTGTGTGTCAACGCCAGGGATGCCATGCCCAATGGAGGCAGGATTCGCTTCGAAGCGGAAAACGAAATTCTACAACCCGGCACGTATGGGATCGAACCTGAATTCCGAGCCGGTATGCATGTCAAGTTTACCGTGGAGGACACAGGGATCGGGATGACATCGGAGATTGTTTCCAAGATTTTTGATCCCTTTTTTACGACTAAAGAGACAGGAAAAGGCACCGGGCTGGGTCTGCCGAGTGCCATGGCAATTGTAAAAAATCACGGTGGTGTCATCCGTGTCTCCAGCAAAGTCGGAAGGGGAACCCGGATCGAAGTACTACTGCCCGCAGCAGAAGAAGACAGCGTACTTGCAGCTGAAGAACCAAACCGCAAGGTCCCGCGCGGGAGCGGGGAAACCATCCTCCTCGTGGACGATGAAGCGTCGATCCGCATGATCACCTCCCACACCCTCGAAGCTTTTGGCTACAAGGTCCTGAGCGCAGAGGACGGAGCGCTGGGTCTGGATGTCTTCGACGCACACGAGCAGGAGATTGAGCTTGTTCTCACAGACATTATGATGCCGGTGATGGACGGAAGCGCAATGATCACAGAAATCCGCAGCCGGAAACCGGGTCTTCCTGTGCTTGCCATGAGCGGTCTGAATGCAACCATGGATTTGGATCCCTCCGTCAACGAACCTCCCGTTGTGATTTTACAAAAGCCGTTTGATGCCGATGCTTTGCTTGTCGAGGTGCGGGAAGCATTGGACCGCAGAAAGCTGTTGGAAACCGTCTGAAATTCCTCTTGGCAAACAGGTGGAAGCGTGTTTTCTTTGTCGTCCTGATCGGGGTCTTAGCTCAGTTGGTAGAGCGCCTCAATGGCATTGAGGAGGTCAGGGGTTCGAGTCCCCTAGGCTCCAGTTGACTCCCCCGGCATCCAATGCGATGGCCGTACTTTCCCCGCTTTAACCGACCGAAATCGGCGTGCCGGAAATCTTCTCAGGATCGGTCTCCGCTTCGTAATCCACGCCGTCCAGGCCGAAGCCGAACAAGCGGAGAAACTCGGATTGGTAGCTCGCAAAGTCGGTGAGTTCGTAAAGGTTTTCAGTAGTGATGCGGGGCCAGAGCGAAGTAATCTCGCTTTGCACCTCGGGTTTCATTTCCCAATCGTCGATGCGGATGCGGCCTTCCTGGTCGAGTTTCACTTTGCCCTGAAGATTTTTGGAATAGAGGCGTTGGATCTGCTCGATGCATCCTTCATGCAGGCCCCTGGCCTTCATGATTTTGTAGAGCAGGGAGATGTAAAGCGGGACCACCGGGATGGCTGAGCTGGCCTGGGTAACCAGCGCTTTATTCACCGAGACGTAGGCATATCCGCCGGTGGCGGAGAGTTGCTGATGAAGTGCTTTCGCGGTGTCCTGCAAATGCTCTTTGGCTTTACCGATCGTGCCGTCGCGGTAAATAGGATGGGTGAGTTCAGGGCCGATGTAGGAAAAGGCGAGCGTGCCTGCGCCGTCTGCCAG
>JBGTCP010000257.1:0-2940 GCA_041748815.1 Chthoniobacterales bacterium | reverse complement strand
CTCCTCTTTCAACTCGTCCACAAGCACGTCCATCGCTGACTGACATTCCTTGAGCGATGTAAGATTTTCCAGATAAGTGCGTTCGTTGCTCAGGGACTTGCGAACGCGGTTCGGCTCGACCAGGCGTTCATCGTGGCCGCGACAGAGCGTATACAATTCTTCTCCCCACTTTCCAAACTTCCGACTCATCTCCAGCAAAGAAATCTTTTGAAGATCGCCACAAGTGAAGATCCCGTCAGTGGCAAATTTCTCCGCACTTTTCGGTCCGATCCCCCAGACCTTGCGCACCGGCAGTTCCTGCATGAACGACTCGACCTTGTCTGGCGTGACCGCAAATTGTCCATTCGGTTTGCGCCAGTCGCTCGCAATCTTCGCAAGCATCTTGTTCGGCGCAATCCCGGCGGATGCTGTGAGTCCTGTTGTTTCAAAAACTCGTTGCCGGATTTCCTTTGCGATATCCCACGCGTAGCGATTGAGCGCAGTCACATCCATGTAAGCCTCATCCAGCGAAAGCGGTTCCACGAGCGGCGTCACATCCAATAAAATCTTGCGGATCTTCGCCGACTCGCTCCGATAGAGATCAAAGCGCACGGGGAGAAAGACGAGCTGGGGACATTTTTCACGCGCCTGAAATCCCGGCATCGCCGAGTGGATGCCGAATTTCCGCGCTTCATAATTGCAAGTCGTCACCACGCCCCGCCGCGACCCGCCACCGACCGCAATGGGCTTGCCAGCAAGCTCCGGCCGCTCGCGCATTTCAACCGCCGCGTAAAAGCAGTCCATGTCCAGATGGATGATTTTCCTCAAAGTGGAAAAACCATCCCACATCCAGCGCAAAACTCCAACCCGTCAGATGAGCATCCTTCGCACTCCTGTGATCGTTTTGTTCATCATGAAACCCGCCACCATTTTACTTGCGCTTGCATCAGTGCTGGTCGCAGCTTGCACATCACCAAAAATTTCCCAGCGCGAAGTGGCGGTTTCTGAACCACCGGCTGTTGCATTA
This sequence comes from Chthoniobacterales bacterium, assembly GCA_041748815.1. Lineage (GTDB taxonomy): Bacteria > Verrucomicrobiota > Verrucomicrobiia > Chthoniobacterales > CAKUMP01 > JBGTCP01. Next base: position 1,934 of record JBGTCP010000257.1, on the reverse strand, counting down.
CTAGGTGCCGCGCAGGAAGCGCATGGAGGAAAGAAATTCCAGCAAGTGCGTGATTTGAACGTGCGCTACGACGGCAGCTGGGGCGCCATCGGGCCGCGTTTCCAACCGGTGCTTGTGGACTCAGGATTCCGCAAGAGCTCAGAGGAACATCTCTCCACTGCCGACCGCACGATCACCCAGAACCACACCGGACCAAAGGGCAAAAAGTTTGTCCTGCGTGAACGCAACAGCGTCACCGTGGAATACAACGGCGAACCCACGGAAGACCCCGAGACCCTCAAAGCTGCGGCGCTGGTTGCAGATGCCTACATCCTTTTTCTGATGGGTCCCTTCTATTTTGACAGGCCCGGGGTGACGCTGGCAACGGGCGGACAAGCTAAAGTGGATGGCGCACTATGCGATGAGTTGCTGGCAGTAATACGCCCCGGATTCGGAATGGCAAAAGAGGACAGGGTGGTGATGTTCATTGATCGCAACACACGCCAGCTGCGCCGCGTGCGCTTCACCCTGAATGGCCTCGAGAGCACCCAGGGAGCGGAAGTCGATGTTACGTTTCGCGGATATCGTGATATCGGCGGCATCCTCTGGCCCACAGAATTTGATGAACGCATCCGTGTGCCATTCGACCTGCATGCGCACCGATGGACCATGGAATCGCTCGTCATCAATCGTGGCACAAAATCCGCTGCCGGATTCTGACGCCTTGCATTTCCGACTCAGCGTCCGCACGCTGACGTCAGAATGATCGAAACCTTGGAGACTCAATGGCTGGGCCGCATTCCCTTCGCCGAAGCCTTTGCGATACAGGAGCGGCTTGTGGCCGCACGCCAGACCGGCACCGCTCCTGACACGCTGCTTTTTCTGGAACACGATCCTGTGTTCACCATTGGCCGCACGCGTGATCAAACCAGCCTGCGCGATCCTGCATCACTCCCCTACCCCGTCGAGACCATCAACCGTGGTGGCCAGGCCACTTACCATGGCCCCGGCCAGCTCGTTGGCTATTTCATTCTCGATCTCGCCACACGCGGCAAAGACCTGCACCGTTATCTTCGCTGGATGGAAGATTCTCTTATTGTTTTACTAGCTAAGTACCAAATCGACGCAATCCGCCGCGATGCCCTCACGGGAGTCTGGGTCAATGACCGCAAAATCGCTTCCATCGGCGTCGGAGTCAAACGCTGGGTGAGCATGCACGGATTTGCGCTCAACATTTGCGGTCCGCTCACTGGCTTCGATCACATCATCCCCTGCGGACTCGCCGATGTGACCATCACCTCCATCGAACGCGAGACGGGCACTCCGATCAAAGTCGAAGCCACCGCCACAGCAGCCGTACGCATTTTCACAGACCGTCTTCCGTTGCTCGTGGAGTAGGTGCATCGGCTTCCAGTCGCGTTTTCATTTTCTGATAGGTCTCCGCCCTTTCATTAAAAGCCTGTACCGCTGCCGCATCTGCGCGATCCAAGGATGCACGCTCCGCCTCCAGCGATTGATAAAGCTCCAACACTTGTTTGCGATCCACAGGTGCGGCAGCGGCAGACTCAGTCCCCGCGTTGCGCCTTTCGTGCGACGCGCGTTGAGACCGGTAAGCCTCCAGTCTGCGGGCATAATATTTTGCGGCCATGAAGTGATCTTCCCGCATACGGCTGCGGTCTCCGAGAAGTGACGCCTCCCATCGTTGAAAGCGCTCAGCGTTGAGGTCCACCTTCGGCACAGGTTCGCTGCGGGCCGTGCTTGCGGATCTCAAAAATCCTGCGCGATTTTCGTCATCAGTGAAACCCAGCGCCATATAGTCATGGAGAACCGCACCCGATGTCGCGTCCCTCCAGTCCGCATACCATCTGACCGGCAGAGCCGCAGATGCGCCAAGAAAAACACCATTCCACACTACGAGCATCAGAAGTAAAAAGCCCAGCGCACGCACCGCACTC
>JBGTCP010000256.1:0-4290 GCA_041748815.1 Chthoniobacterales bacterium | reverse complement strand
TGAAGCTGGAGCCTGTGAAAGGGCATATTCGATTTGAGCAGGTCGCGTTTTCTTATGACGGGGTGCGGCAGAATCTAAGAGCGTTGGATTTTGAAATTCATCCTGGCGAAATGATCGGCCTGGTGGGTCCCTCGGGTGCCGTCAAAAGCACGATCATCAATCTCATCGCCCGCTTCTATGATGTGAGTGGGGGTCGCATCACGATCGATGGTGTGGATTTGCGCGAGCTGGATTTGGGCACGTATCGGCGTCAACTGGGCATCGTCCAGCAGGAGCCATTTTTGTTCCATGGGACGTTGCTGGATAATATCCGCTATGGATTGCCCGATGCGCCGCTGGCGAAGGTGGTCGAGGCAGCGCGTGCGGCGAATGCGCATGATTTCATCTGCCGCATGCCGCTTGGGTATGAGACGGTGGTGGGCGAGCGAGGACACACGCTCTCCGGTGGAGAAAGGCAGCGTGTGTCCATCGCCCGCGCCATCCTGCATAATCCGCGTCTGCTCATTCTCGATGAGGCCACGAGCAATGTGGACACCGAGACGGAGCGCAACATTCAGGAAGCGTTGGACCGGCTGGTGCAGGGGCGCACGGTCATTGCCATCGCGCACCGTTTGTCCACGCTGCAACGGGCCGACAGGCTGCTTGTTATCAAGGACGGAACCCTGGCCGAAGTGGGCACGCATGCGGAGCTTCTGGATAATCCACAGGGCATTTACCGCAAGCTCCATGACATGCAGCAGCAACTTCATTCCCACTTTGCCGTATGAGTGCAGCGAAATTACAAACTGGTGAGGACGGACGGCTTCAGGCGTTTGCAGATGGCGAATGGAAGCCCGTGCAAGTGCATCGCTGCTTTCCATGGACCGAGCCCGAGCACTTTATTTCGCTGCGGGATACCGATGGAAAAGAGGTGGCATTGGTGGACGACCCTGCATCGTTGGATGAGGCCTCGCGGGCGGCAGTACAAAAAGCGCTTGCCATGGCAGCGTTTGTTTTTGAAATCACGAGCATCGACGACATCCGGCAGGATATTGAATTGCGCGTGTGGTCAGTGAAGACGGATAAAGGGGCGCGCAGATTTCAAACCGAGCTCGATGCGTGGCCAGATAGCGTGCCCGGAGGCGGCTGGCTTTTGCGCGATGTCACGGGTGATCTTTACAGGTTTCCTCCCATAGAAAAAATGGACCGTGCGACGCGGAAGAAATTCTGGGCCTTTCAGGACTAAGAGATTTTCGAAGGTTGCGAGACGAGGTTATTCCTCTGCTTTGCGTCCTGGCGAGACTTTCAGACCCGGGAGCGTTGCGCCGAAGATGCCGGAAGTTTTGTCGTCAAACTGTGCCATGAAGGCTAAGCGCTGACCGACCAGTGGATTTGAGCTAATTTCAAATCCGATGGGTTGCCGCCCGTCAATCGGCCGCTCTGTGTCGATCACGAAATACAGACCGGAATCGTTGGAATCATAAATATAAATCGCCTGATAATCATCCGGCCCCCGTGCGATGAACACAACTTTGCCTTCGCTGAGGCCGATCCATTGATTGAAGGAAGTGAAAACCGCGTTTTCAGCCCGATGACCTGGGATATATGTGTCCGTGTCGACGGGATTGTGCCAAATGCCATCGGGTGTGCGAATCAATATCGCCTGGTAAGCCGGCGGCTGGCTCATGTGATCGTCTGGATCGTGTCCGCCAACGACAGCCACCCAATCGCCATCGGTTACGGGATTATTTGCCCATTGCAATGGCAGGCCGCCGCTTTCCGGGATCTCCATTCCAAATGGCGCCAGGACTTCCAGCTTGTCTATGGAAAATTGTTCCTCTGGATTCTCTTCCAAATTGATACGCCAGCCCAGGATCCCGCGTGCGGGAAGGCATTCCTCCCCTTTTTCGTCCAGCTGGTTTGCCCCGAAAACCAGCCGCTCCGTGCTGAGGTCGGGCTGCCAGGACAAATTTCCCGGGATGAATCCGAGCGACGCAATGAATTGGTCGTTCTGAATCAGCCGGATCATCGTCCCGGTATCCACGTCCATGTGGTACAACCCGTTAATCCAAGGGTCGCTGTTGGTCGTGCCGTTAAACACCATCCAATTGCTTTGGATATCAGCGAACAGGAAATACTTGAAAGGCACATTCGACCCGGGTGCAATTGTCCCCTGACCGACAAGTTCTCGCATCGGTCCACCCCGGATCAATCCCATCAGCGACCGGCCCCGGCCATTGAAGCGCTGGAACACTATGGATTCAAAATCCGTCCTCAGTCCGAGGATTGGTCCGAGCGGTTCACCATCTTCCTTGACGATCATTTCCTGGGTGGCCAGCGGTGTAAGCACGCCATCCGGGGTGGATTGATAGACGCCGTTATGGTGCTCTGCCATGTTGTATTTGAACCAGTCGTTTCCAATGAAAAGCACTTGTCCGTTTTTATCGACGAAAGGGTAACGGAAGTTTTTAAACGGGTAGGTTTCCGAAAGCAGTTCAAGGGGTATTTCGAAAGTGGTGTCGATCACAACTTCGTCCACTTCAGTCATAGCATCGCGAAGTTCGGTTTGTGCGTGGATTGCTGGTGCCACACAGGCGAGACCAGTGGCTATGATGAGAGCGAGTGTTTTCATAAAGGCCCGATGGTTACCGAAAGGGATGGTTACAGTGTTGGCAGGGTCATCGAGGGTGACCACGCGTCGTTACCAAACCAGATCGTTGCCAGACCGGCAACCCTTGAATTCATCGAGCCTTTGATTTAAGCGCCATTACGGAACCTTCCGCCAGGGCGGGACTCCGTCGCGTCCGAGTGCGGAGTTGATCATCATCATTTCGCCGACATTTTCGGTGGTGATGAGACCGACCAGTTTGCCCTCGAGATCCACCACGGGCAGAGCTGAGCACTTGGCCTGGTGCATGAGCTGGAAGGCGCGGTCAAAACGCGAATGAGGTGTCACGGTTGGCAGGTTCCGGTGAATCAGCTGATTGATGCCCGCGTTGCCGCCGGTGGCCTTCAATCCTTTAATCATGGCTTGCCGGGTGAGCACTCCCAAAACGACACCGTCCTCATCCAACACGGGAAAATCATGTTGCGAGGTGCGGATCAATGCTTCTGCTGCCACGTCGAGTGTGTCCGATTCTTTGAGTGTGTCGAAATGGGTGACCATGGCACTTGCCACTGGCAATCCCTTGGAAAGCTCACGCATATTCGCAAAGGTAGCCTCCTGGGAGGCTCCCAGGTACACGAAAACCGCGATCAAGAGGAGCATCGGATTCCAGCTAAGAACCCCCAGAACCACAAAGAGGATCGCCATGCCCTGACCAGTCGTTGCCGCGATTTGTGTCGCCCGTGCGTAGTTGAGTTTCATCGCCAAGAGAGCCCGGAATACCCGTCCGCCATCCATGGGAAACGCAGGCAGCATGTTAAAGACCACCAGGATTAGATTTACCACAAATAGCAGGATGATCATATCCACGTTGACCGTGGTGGCATCCAGTTGCCCGAGACGTGCCAGGTCGCCTCTCGCGACGATCACCACCAGGAGTCCCATGGCGATCACCACATTCACCAACGGTCCTGCCAGCGCCACAATGAGTTCCTGATGTGGTTTATCCGGCATGCGTTCGAGGCGCGCGAGCCCGCCGATCGGGAGCAGCGTGATATCCGGCGTGCGGATTCCATAAGCTTTCGCCGCGATGGCATGCCCGAATTCATGCAACAGCACGCACACAAAAAGCAGGAGGATGTAAACAATGCCCTGAACAGCCGCAGGCCAGCCACCCTGAGAGTAGAAAAAATAACCAAAGCCCAGCAACAACAGGAAGAAGGTCACGTGCACCCGCACATCGATCCCGCTCCACTTAAACAGTCTGAATGACCAGCTCATAAACTTGCATCATCGTTGACGCACAATGGATACGCAAGCGGCGTGATCCCGGGACGCTTTCATCAAAGCACGCCCTTTGCGCGCAAAGCATCCTCCATTGCCCGTTCGACCACCAATGCTGCGAGGTGTTCGGTCGAAGCGTCGAGGGTTGCGAGTGCCCGTTTCACAGCTGCCAGGACTCCTGCGTCCAGCGCTTCCCTCAATGCGCGCGAATGCTGTTCGATCTGGGCGGCATCTTCCGCGCTCAGTGCATCGCCGGCGAGTTTGAGTGCCTGATCGAGGGATTGCAGAAGGTTTTGGGCTTTGATGCGTGCTTCGGTGAGGGTGCGTTCCGACATGTCATCGAGCGCGTTTTCGACGGATTCGGAGATCATTTTTTCCACATCGGCGTCCGCAACATCGACCACGCTGTTGAGGTGGACGAT
>JBGTCP010000255.1:0-3007 GCA_041748815.1 Chthoniobacterales bacterium | reverse complement strand
ATCTGCCTTCCAAGTAGCTGCGACGTCCACGTCGCAGTCAGCTGCGTTTTCACTGCGACAAGAATGTCGCAGCTACAGAAGACTCACACTGCAATCTGCCTTCCAAGTAGCTGCGACGTCCACGTCGCAGTGGGCTGCGGTTCCAACTGCGACAGGAATGTCGCAGCTACATAGGACCCACACAGCAATCTATCTTCCCCCAAATAACACCTTAATCCCATGACCACGACCACCATCACACCTTCCTTCCCCGAAACCCTGCGCTCGCACGGACTCCACCTCCAGCGCGCAAAGCCAACCATCCTCCAGCTCAACATCGGCAAGATCTGCAACCTCACCTGCATCCACTGCCACGTAAACGCTGGCCCGAAACGCAAGGAGATCATGACCCGCGAGACCGTTGACCGCATCCTCGACTGGCTCGAACCCACCGACCTCGATCTCCTCGACCTCACCGGCGGCGCGCCCGAAATGATCCCCGATTTCAAACACCTCGTCACCTCCGCACGCAATCTGGGACGCCGCGTCATGGATCGCTGCAACCTCACCATCCTCCTCGAACCCGGCTACGAGGACATGGCGCAATTTCTCAAAGACCATCAAGTCGAGATCGTCGCCTCCATGCCGTGCTACAGCCCCGAAAACGTCAACGAGCAACGCGGCAATGGAGTCTTCGACGCCAGCATCAAAGCCCTTCAGTTGCTCAACTCCCTCGGCTATGGCGACGACCCTGCGCTACCCCTCGACCTCGTTTACAATCCCAATGGCGCATTCCTTCCCGGCAATCAGGCCGAGCTGGAAGCCGATTACAAAGCAGAACTGGCAAAACATTTCGGCATCCAATTCAGGAGCCTCTATACTATCACGAATATGCCCGTGTCCCGCTTCGCCTCCTACCTCAAGCACAACGGCAAGTATGAGGAATACCTCGAGCTCCTGGTCACCAATTTCAATCCGCAGTCCGTCGATTCCCTCATGTGTCGCAACACGATCAACGTCGGATGGCAGGGCGAAGTGTACGACTGCGACTTCAACCAGCAGCTCGGAATGCAACTGCGCAACGGCAAGCCCCTTTACCTCTGGGATCTTGACCTAAAAAAACTCGCCACCATGCCCATCCTTACCGGATCCCATTGCTTCGGCTGCACCGCCGGCTCCGGCAGCAGCTGCGGCGGCGCTTTGGTGTGAGGCAGATGGCTCAAACGTAGCTGTCCCGCACCTGCGGGATCGCAGTATGGCCGCAGACAAACCGACAAGAGTGTCGCTTCTACATCAAGGCATGTTTTGCAATGAAGCTCCCTCCTCTCAATAATGTAAATACCCGCGACGGGGAAATGTCACTTTTCGGAAAGTTCATTTTCGAAACGATTTTCATCGAACTCAAACATTCTCACATTCTTAAGAATGTGAGAATGAGAGTCATCAACCGCCACGGCTTCTTTCCAACGACGGCTTTCGCCCACGTCATCGAAGCCGTGCCCGGGGTTAGTCTGGCTGTTCCTGGCAGGCATAAATAATTCCCTTGGGACTCACAATACGAACGGGTGGCAGCCGTGCAAGAGATTAACGGCGTTGAACCCGTCCTCACGCCGCACGTTCACCAAGTGCTTGAAATTCCGGCTCACGACGAGGCGCACGCCATGCACCGCGGCCATCGCCACATGCAGCGCATCATCCGCATAGTTCGGCGGCATCACCCCTGCGGACATGTAGGCTTGAGCGAGTTCTTCAATCCCGGTGCCCGTGTCCAGAATGTTGATTCAGATCTGTGATTGTTGATGGGAAGGAGCGGTCACCATTCGATCCGTTCAATGCCTTCGACGTGATCGAAGTGGCGGTCGCGGGAGAGGATGGGCATTGCGTGCTGGCGGGCGAGGGCAGCGATCCAGATGTCGTTGGTGGGAATGGGGCGGCCCTTCTTTTTTAATTGATAGGCCAGCGAGGCATAATGCTCGAGCGTTACTTATGTCGGAAACAGGATGGGGAGAATTTGAAGCAAACCTTCGAAAAGTTTTTGCGCGTCCCGTGACTTTGTGGATCCCTGCAGGCCATAGCGATATTCTGCCACAGCAATGAAGGGCAAAGCGGCCTTTTCAGCGGCATCAATCTTCCGGGGCAAGAACCGGATCATTATCGACCAACGCAGAAACGGCATTGGTGTCGAGTATCATCGTTTCCCGTCGAGTTCCTGCTGCTGGAATTCGAGATCACAGGAATCCCACTCGGCGACGCTCCGCATAATTTGCTCCGTGGTTTCCTTGTCCACTCGCGGTAGGCTGTCAAGTAGCTCGGAAACTGTCATTTTAGGTTGTGCAAGGTCATTTTCCACAGCTTTGCTGATAAGAGTTTTCAGGGAAACACCGCGGTGAGCGGCCGTGGCCTTAGCGCGGCGAAACAAAGGATCGGGAAGGTCGATGGTGGTCTTCATTGGGATAGACTCCCATATTTCCGCTTTTCCGTCAAACTGGTTTCCCTGAGGTTCAGGAAGGTCGACTTGTTGGTCTTAGGACCATACCAACGGAAAGATGTTTTCATAATGCAAAACCGCACGATGTAAATCGATGGCAGTTTCATTCAAGCACATTCGTTCTGGAGTTCCTCCAGTGGGGATTTACCGTTGCGCAGAGTTGAGTTGTGAAGGACGAACTAGGGTGTACCTGCAGCGGGCGGGCTCGTTTATGGACAGGATTACAGGATTTTCAAGATGGACAGGATTTTTTTAGATCATTGAAATATCTTCAGGCAGCTCCAGTAAACGCGACTCAATTATAGCAGTTTGGCCCTACCTCAAGTCTTCTGTAATCCTGACAATCCTGAAATCCTGTCCATAAATCATGAAGCTTTGCCATTTTCCGCCAATTGGGATTATCACAGTTGCGTCGAGATTCATTGTCAGCATTGAGGTACGGCGCAGCCAGAGGGGCGGCTGGCTTGTGAGGTCGACGTGTCGGTATCTCTTATCTTTCCAAAACTTGGCAATTCACAAAAGTTGATGCTAAGCGGTATA
>JBGTCP010000254.1:0-7256 GCA_041748815.1 Chthoniobacterales bacterium | reverse complement strand
GCGGCGAATATTAAATGGGCGAAGATGTTGCAGGAGGCCGGGGTGAATGTGGTGTATGGGCTGATAGGCCTGAAAACACACTGCAAAGCGGCGTTGGTCGTGCGGCAGGAAGGCACGGGCATCCGCCGCTACGTGCATCTGGGCACGGGGAATTACCACCCCTCGACCGCAAAACTTTACACCGACATCGGCATCATGAGCAGCGATCAGGAGATCGCGGAGGATGTCGCAGAGCTTTTCAATTTGCTCACCGGTGTGTCGGTTTTTCCAGGAATGAGGAAGCTCCTCGTGGCCCCGTTCAATCTCCATGAGCAAATGATGGCAATGATCGGCATGGAAAAAGAAAACGCCGAGGCGGGCAGGGCGGCGGGGATTTATGCAAAGATGAATTCGCTCGTGGACGAGGAGGTCATTCAGGCGCTTTACGAAGCATCGCGGGCTGGAGTGAAGGTGCGGCTGATGGTGCGGGGCATCTGTTGCCTGCGCTCAGGGGTGGAGGGATTCAGCGAAAATATTGAGGTCCGCAGCGTGGTTGGAAGATTTTTGGAGCACAGCCGGGTATATCAATTTGAAAACGGTGGCGACCCGCGCGTATTCATCGGCAGTGCAGATTGGATGCCGCGGAATTTCTTCCGCCGGGTGGAAGTTTGCACCCCGCTGGAAGACCCGGAGCTCAAGAGGCAGGTCATAGAAATCCTGGAATACTATTGGAAAGACACCGCCAAATCGCGGGTGCAACAACCCGATGGAAGTTACATCCGGGTGCCTGGGGCCAATGGTTCGGAGTTTAATGCGCAAGAGCATTTCATAGCCCAGGTGGAAGCACTAAGGTCGCAAAAATAAACTGCCCGGAACCGCCTCATCGAAACAGCGATGCGGGCAATTGCGACGTGCCTCTTCGTTGGCAGCTCCTCACAGCGAATCTGGCTGGGAAAGAAATTCGCTGATGCGGCTTAGGAGTCTTCCGGCGGCGCCGCCGTCGAGGACACGGTGGTCGAAGCTTAGGGTTAGCTCGGCTTCCATGACGGGGACGAATTGCTCTTTTGCTGCGTCCCAGAACGGCTGCTTGCGCCCGGCACCGAGGCCCAGCACGAGTGTTTGCTCAGGGAGCGGGATGGGCGTGGCCCACTTGAGTCCGAAGGTGCCGAAGTTGGTGACGGTCGCGATGGATCCACCTGTTGCGGTCTGTGGAAGGCGGCGGCGGCGCGCTAAGTCGACCAGATCGTTGTACTTCATCAGCAGCTGGGCGAGCGGGACTTTGTCGGCGTCGCGCAATACGGGCACGAGCACACCGTCTTCGGCCTCCACCGCAAATCCTACGTCGATGGATGTGGGATGCACAATGCGATCACCGACCAAACGGCCTGCCGAAGCGCTGTTTTCAGCCAGGGCCAATGCCAAGGCGCGCAAAGCATAGAGCGCGGGGCCTGGTTTTTCCTGCAACGATTTGCGGTGCGTGAGCAGCGGATCAAGATTGACGGGCAGGCCTACAGTCGCCAGCGGGCGGGTCCAGCTGCGGCGCATGGCGTCAGCCACTGCCACACGCATCGAGGAGGCAGGAGTGATCCGCTTGTCGTCGAGGCCGGCAATGAATTTTTCAAAGTCATCGATGGTGACGCGTCCGCCTGCGCCACTGCCTGCGATGCCGGCGAGGTCGGCTGCGTGCAGGCCGAGTTCGTTCATGCGTGCTTTGAGCCGTGGCGAGAGGAAGGATGCGCCCACTGCATGCGCGGGCACCGGCAACCCTTGAACAGTCGGAGTGACCTGCACTTGTCGCGGTTGCGGATGCGCCGCACGTTTTCCTGATGGAGCGGAATCCGCGCTTATCACAGCGGCATCCGATGCGGCAGGCGCTGGTGCTTCGATGCCCATCTCGGCTGCAACTTCCGCGGTGACTGCGATGATTCCGAGCGTGGCACCGACGGCGTAGCTTTCGCCTTGTTTGGCGATCCAGCGTTTGAGGATGCCATTGCAGGGCGCTGCGACTTCCATCACCGCTTTGTTGGTTTCCACTTCCATGACATCTTTGTCGGCAGCGATCACGTCGCCTTCCTCGGCAAGCAATGTGACGACTGTGGCCTCGGCGATGGATTCACCAAGCTGCGGCATGATGATGGGCACCTCGTGTGTGGTTTCCTGATCGGGTTGCAGTGAGAACATGAGATTCTTGAGTGGTTGGGGTGGTTTACATGCGGATGAGATTGCGCACGGACGACGCAATCGATGAAGCCGTCGGACGGTGCGCGGCCCAGAGATTCGGGTGATACGGCACGGGCGTGTCTTTGCAGTTGAGACGTTGCGGCGGGGCATCGAGCAGCATGAATCCTTCCGTGGCAATGCGGGCAATGATTTCCGCAGCAGCGCTGCCCCACGGCCATGCCTCGCTCACGACGAGCACACGACCAGTGCGGGCAACTGAGGCCAGAATCGTATCCGTATCCATCGGCTTAACGCAGCGCAGATCGACAATCTCCACCTCCGTGCCTTCCTCGGCGAGTTCCGTTGCGGCGGCGAGCGCCTCGTGCACCATAGCACTGTAAGTCACAATCGTCACATCCCGCCCGGTCCTGGCAATGCGGGCTTTGTTGATAGGCAATGCCTCCGTTGGCAACGCATCGGCCTTCAAATGGTAGTATAAATATTTGTGCTCACAGAAAATGACGGGATCATCAATGGCCACTGCTTCCAGCAACATGCTATAGGCATCCTCCACGGTGGCAGGTGTCATCACCACGATACCGGGGTAATGCGCATAGAGCGCCTCCATGCTCTGACTGTGAAAGGGACCGCTGCCGCTGGTGCCGCCGCAGGGCAGGCGCACGACGAGTGGACATGGCACCTCCGTGCGCCAGAACTGCGTCGCAGCCTGATTCACAATCTGGTTGAAACCGACCGTCGAGAAATCCGCAAACTGCATTTCAATGATAGGGCGCATCCCCTCGATGGTCGCTCCCACTGCCGAGCCAATGATGGCATCCTCGCTAATGGGCGCATCGAGCACGCGTCCGGGAAATTCGACAGAGAGATTTTTGGTGGCTTTAAATGCGCCGCCAAAAGCACCGACATCCTGGCCGTAAATATAAACCGATGGATCGCTGGCTAGTGCCTTAGCCTGGGCTTCGCGGATGGCTTCGAGGTAAGTCACACTCATGATGGCACTTCTTCTGATGGCAGGAGCGATGCTGTGGCGTAAGCGGTCCAGTCTTCATTCCATGGATCCGGCGAGCCTTCCTTCTGCACGCCGATAACTGTTTCGTTGATCATCGCGGATGCTTTTTTGCGTTTGTTTTCGATGTCTTCGGCAGTGAGCCAGCCTTCGGCGATGGCTTTTTCGCTGGCGACTTCGATGCAGTCGCGTCCGAGCGGCGAAGACTTGAGCGATGTGCTCACATACTCCGCGGTGTCGTGTTCGCCGTGTCCAGCGAGGCGCAAGAGATCACCGACGATGATTTGTGGTCCGCCACCCGCGCGGGCGGCATCGACCGCGACACCCACCACTTTTAGGCAACCCTCGAGATCCGTGCCATCCACTGCGTGTCCGGCAACGCCATAGCCGATAGCTTTATCGAGCAGATTTTTGCAGGCGAACTGGCGGTCGTTCGGCGTGGAATATGCGTATTGGTTATTTGCGATGAGGACGACGAGTGGCAATTTTTCCACTGCGGCCATATTGAGTCCCTCATGAAATGCGCCGGTTGAGGTGCCGCCGTCGCCGATGCAGGTTGCGCCGACTGAGCCTGATTCACCTTTGATTTTTCTCGCAAACAAAGTGCCTGCCACAACCGGCAACATCGCTCCAAGGTGGCTGATCATGGGCAACAGACCTTCGCGTGGGCGTCCGCGGTGCACGTTGCCATCACGCCCGCGCATCGGCCCGAGCGGTGAGCCCATGTAGGTGCGCACTGCGTCGAGGACGCTTTCGCCGAAGGCCAGGCGGCCGGCCTGATCGCGGATGAGCGGCGCAAAAACATCGCCGGATTTCAAGCACTGGCCGATGGCCACGCTGAATGCCTCCTGGCCTTTTCCAAGGAAAACGCCTCCGTGGATTTTGCCGCCGCGGTAGAGGTTGGAAAATTTCTCATCCAGCAGGCGCGCCAGCAACATGGTATCGAAAGCCTGAAGGAAAGCTTGAGCCGGGGATTCAGCGGAAATCTGATTTGGAGATGGAGACGTCGAAATGCTCGTCATGAAATACGAAGCATAACAAATCGCCATGATCGGTCAACGGGATAGAATGCTGCCCGTTTTTTTCAAGAGCGCATTCCCGCGGAGGAATGTCCGCGATCCGTCAGGGTAACTGGAGGAACTGGCCTTCCGAAAAAATGCGACGGTAGGATTTTCCTTCGAACGCGTAAGTGATGTCCAGTACCCGCACTCCCGGCTCAAAAACGGTGACTTCCTTGGCGACCACGTAACCTGGAGCGGGGCGGTAACGCACCGTCTCAGTGATTGCACGTTTGCTGCCGCCTCCTGCCCTGCGCGTGTCGAGCAAGGAGTCATTAACCAGGATCTGCGCGTCGGGTGCCGAGGAGAGGAGCTCTTCGAGATAGCGACTGATATTTTGTGGGACCTGTCCGGGAATACCGTATTCAGCTTTGACAATCGTCACGCCAGCTTCCTCGAACGGGAGGACCATGAGGTAATCCAACCGCATGCGGAAGCGCTGATCGTTTGCCACGAGAAACGCGTAGCGTTCCGCTGCATCCACGCCTTCCACTGGATACTGAGTTCCCCGGAGAAATGTGTAGCCGTCGAGACTGATGTTTCGCTGCATGATTGCGACCCACCCCTCCACGGGTTGGAGCGGGGCGCTGCGGGTCGTGCTGGCAGCTTCAAGTACCGGAAGCTCAGAGATCTCCACCTCATTCTGGGCAGGGCTGAGATGCACCGCAGCACATAACATGAACACACAGATCCAACGGGCCGGAACGATGTAAAAACCTGCTTTCATATTTTTTCCAAGATACAAAATCTTTATCGCCCGTCAACGAAGGACTGATGAACTATAGGGCGAGCCGTTGGATGCGCTCGTTCAGACTGCCGCATCGCGGGCACCGGCAGAGTAGGTCGTTGCTGGGGTCAAGGAATTCTAATCCACAGGTCTGGCATTGCAGCACTTTTTTGCGTGCTTTGCGCCGCCGCGCCTGTCGCCTCCATTCGATGGCGAGCCACAATCCCACTACCAGCACCACAAACGCCAACAGGTAGGAGGTGAGTAACCAGGTGAGTGAGATCCTGATCATGGGCCGGTTTCAGTAGCCCTGCGCCCGGCTGACGGGTAGGAAATCAAATACACAATGGCGGAAGTTCCTGCGACTTCCTGCGGATTGAGAACTTCCGCTTCCTCGACGAGCTGCTCCACAAAGCGATCTATAAGATCCGACCCTGACGACTTTACGAGCAGAGCGCTTCCGACGGTTCCCACAGCTTTGATGCTCACCAGGAAAGCCATGGCGTCAAGAGGGTCTGCCGGAGCATCGGCGGGAAGCTCGATATTTTCCGGGAGTGCCAGATCTAAACTCCCGGAGGCCAACAGCCGCACGGGTGGCAGATCCATGGCCAGGGCAGGTTTTGAGGACATTGAACGCTTCGGCGCAGCCAACCCTTTGAAGAGATTTCGGGGTACTGGGAGTTCACCGGGAGCGGAGAATGAGGGAGTGATGAGTTGTGGACTTGTTGCGGCGAATGAAGGTCTGTGTTCCACCTGACCGAGTGATCGAGCTTCGGCTTGAGGTGTCTGCAATGTGGACATAATATGCGACGGATTTTCTGCCGATACCCAGTTCCTCAAATGAAAGTAAGCCGGGTCGGCGAGGTCTACAATCGTCAGCTGCGCGGCCGGGATCCGCAATGTCGTGGCTGTGGGATAGACCACTTGGAACGCGTAAAAGCTGATTGCATGCAGCAGCACCGAGAGGCCCATGAACACAGTGAGCATCCATGGCATTCGATAGGGATGGTGCCATATGAACGTCAGCCCCGGTTTCGCCGGTCTCAGGCCCTCTTTCATGGCGTGCTGGAAGTTGCGAGGATCACCTCAAACCCGAGTTCGATACACGCATTGGCGATCTGCAACACGTCGTTGTAACTCACAGAGCGGTCAGCGGTGATCACCAGCGTGGTGCCGTCCTTGCCTTCGAAAGTTATGAGGGCAAGGGATTCCTTCAGCTCTTGGAGCGACATCTGCTCATTCCTGAAAAAAATGATTGCAGGCTGGCCCGCGGTGACCGCAATGACTTGCGGATTTTTCACCGGTCCCATCCGGAACGGCGAAAAAGGCGGAGCCACAGAGATGCCCTGTTGGAGCACAAAAGAGGAACTCAGCATGATGAAGATCGCAGCAAGCGCAAACGTATCCACGACTGGGGCGAAAGCCAGCATGCGGGGATTTGGTGCCTTTGTGCGCTTAAGTTTCATGGAGTCACACTTGCCTTGGCAGAGGTCAATACCAGATCCCGGCTACTTGGAATCACCGCCAAACACACGGGAGGAGGAGGAGGGCACAAAGTCCACAATGCCCGTATGATTTTCCTCGCACAGCAAGTTGACGACTTCGATTCCCGCCCGTTCCATGTCATGCATGAGCATACCCACGCGGGACGAAAGGTATCCGTAAATGATGTAAGACGGAATTGCGACTGCCAGGCCCGATGCGCTGGTGAGAAGGCTCATGTAAATCCCCGAAGAGAGCTCTGTGGCCGAGGTGAATCCGCCGGTGGTGGACAAGCTGGTGAAAATCTCAATCATCCCGATCACGGTTCCAAGGAATCCCATGAGTGGGGCCACGAACGCGATGGTGGCGAGTATGGAAATCTTGCGCTCAAGATTTGGCATTTCGAGTTGCCCGGCTTCCTGCACGATTTGCCGGAGTTCGCTGCGTCCGGCTTCGTGGTGGATCACCGCTGAGTGCAAGACCCGTGCGACGGGACCTGGAGCTCCTGCGCATTCGTGCAGTGCTTCCGCAAAATTCCGTTTACGAATCAGGTTTGCCAGTCCCTGCATCAACTCGCCAACTGAGATGGTGGCGCGGTGGAAGTAGAACAGCCGGTCAAGAAAAATGCCCAGCACCAGGATGCTGCAGAGAAAGAGAGGCCACATCAACGGCCCGCCCTTAAGGAGAAATTCAATCATGCAGTAACAATACTGCCACTATTTGCCTTCTGTAAAGACGTTGGTTGAGTCAATGTCACTATCGTTGAATGAGAAAGCCGGGGCCACTTTGCCGCGCATCGCATCCAGGATCTCAGCCAGCCGCG
>JBGTCP010000253.1:0-12151 GCA_041748815.1 Chthoniobacterales bacterium | reverse complement strand
CCGTGGGCGGTGCTTTTGCATTGCGACACCAGCGAGCGGAAGGAGTTTCTGGCGCAAGAACTTAAACACTTGAATTCTTTGGAGCCGGAAGCTGGGGTAGCGGCTCTTTCGCTGTGCAGAGATGGGGCCTGTCAGATGCCTGTCCACACTGCAAATGAGGTGGTGAGCCTGTTGCGGGAAGGTGAAATTTGAGCGTCCAGAAGCCGCTTGTGAAAAATTTCACAAAGTCCGGAATTTTTTGATTGATTGTGCATTGCCGTTCCATAGTCTCCGCACCTACCCGGTTTATGTTTAGAGTAATTATTAATAAGAGATTCCAGTGGAAATCCTTGAGCAGTTGTGCAATTTTGCTAACATAAATTTTGGTAATACTAGCGAGCAATTGAAACTCGCGTTCCGATTTTAAGCATTCCTTATGGCAAATATTTTCCCCAAATGGTCCAACTGGCTTCCGCTGCAGGCGCTTTTCTGCGGTGGGGTGACAGGTATCCTTGTGGTGGCGGGAGTGTGGTATTATTTCACACCGAAGTACACACGGGTGGGCTACATGCCGACGCAGCCGGTACCATTTTCGCATGCGTTGCATGTGGGTCAGCTTGGGATGGATTGCCGATATTGCCACAGTCACGTGGAATATGCGGCGCACTCGAATGTGCCATCCACGGAGACTTGCATGGCGTGTCACTCACAAGTCGCGAAGGCAAGTCCCAAGCTGCAAGTCGTGCGCGACAGCTATGAAACGGGTGAGCCGATCCCATGGGTGCGGGTCCATCAAGCCCCGGATTACGTGTATTTCAACCACGCGGTCCACGTGAATCGCGGCGTGAGCTGTCAGAGCTGCCACGGCAATGTGAATCAAATGGAAGTGGTCTACCATGATCAGCCGCACAGCATGGGCTGGTGTCTGGAATGCCACCGTGCGCCCGAAAATCATCTCCGCCCAATTGAGGAAGTGTACAATCTTGACTGGAAAGCCGAGGACATTGGCACGACTCAGACCGAAATCGGCCTGCGTCTCAAAGAAGAATGGCAAATTAATCCTCCTGTGGGTTGCGCAGGCTGTCACCGCTAAATGAAAAGAATTTTCCAACATCCCCCGAAACGCGAAACGGGCCGCAAATACTGGCGCAGTCTTGAGGAATTCTCGGATAGTGAGGAATTCCATGGCTGGCTGGAGCGCGAGTTTCCCGCTGGTGCCGCCGAAGTGGAGATGGATGGGGTGTCTCGGCGCAATTTCATGAAGCTCATGGGAGCGTCGATGGCGCTCGCAGGATTCGGGATGAGCGGATGCCGCAGGCCGGAGGCTTACCTCACGGCTTACGCGCAATCGACGGAGTGGCAGGTGCCCGGCAAAGCTTTGTTTTATGCAACGTCGATGCCGAGCAGGAAAGGCGCGATTCCATTGGTGGCAACGACCTATGATGGCCGCCCTACCAAGTTGGAAGGCAATCCTCTCGTCCCCGGGCATTCCGGAAAGACGGACGCCTTCGCACAGGCTTCAGTGCTTGATGTTTGGGATCCGGACCGCGCACGGGAATTTAAACGCGACGGCAAGCGGGTCGAGTCAGACGAATTTTTTGCACACCTTGATGAACGCCTCGCGAGACTGGAAACCAATGGGGGCTCCGGTCTGGCATTCTTGTTGGATGAGGTGAACTCTCCGACACGCTCGCGATTGCGTGCCGAAGTGGCAGCGCGTTTCCCGCTGGCGCGTTTTTGTATCTATGAGCCTGCCGGAAACGATTCCCAGCGGGTCGCTGTGGAAAAACTTTACGGCGAAGGATTGCGCTGGAGGCCGCGTTTTGAAAATGCAGCTGTGATTTTTTCGCTGGGTTCTGACTTCCTCGGAGTCGAGGACGGGACTCTGGAAATGGCAAAGGCATTTGCCGACGGCCGCCGTGTGCACACTCCGCAGGATGAAATGAACCGTCTCTACGTTGTGGAAAATCGCTTCACGCTGACCGGCGGAATGGCAGAACATCGTCTGCGTTGTCCCGCAAGCCAACTGACGGCATTCGCAGTCGCATTGGCTCGCGAAGTAGTCGCTGCGGCTCCTAACTCCGCTCTCCAAGCGATGCTTGCGGCGGTGGGAGATGTGCCCGGCACGGATCAATTTGACGCCACGTGGGTTCGTGAAGCTGCGGCGGATCTGGTCGCCCATCGTAGACGGGCGCTTGTCATCGCCGGTGAGCGCCAACCCGCGCATGTGCAGGCATTGGCATTTGCACTCAACGAAGCGCTTGGCTCGATGGGGGCAACGGTTGACCTCATCCCGACGCCGGTTGAGAAACGCATTTCCATTAACGAACTGGCTCAGGCTGCCCGGACAGGGCAAATTTCCACCCTCATCAACATGGTGAACGTGGCTTACAACGCCCCAGCTGATGTAGAGATCGTGGATGCGTTGAAGTCCATCGACGAGGTTATCTATCTAGCGCAGCAAGAGGACGAGACTGCCGAATTTGCCGACTGGCAAATCCCTGCTGCCCATTATTTGGAATCATGGAGTGATGCGCTGACCGCGAATGGCACGTTGCTGCCGGTGCAGCCAATGATTCTTCCGCTTTACGACGGGATTTCAATCAATGATTTGCTGGCGCGCGCAGCGGGGATCGAGGCTGCAGATGGCTTCGAGCATGTGCAGACGACCTTTCAAGGAATGCTCCCCGGTGCTGACAATGCAGCATGGACGGCATTTCTGCGTGATGGATTTGCGACTGCCTCCAGGCCTGAACCTGTCACCCGGAGTGTGAACACAGGTGCTGTTTCCAGCTTGATTGCGGAAAGCGGTTATCTCCCTGCACTTATTCCAGCAGAAACGCTCGAAGTGGTTTTCGTAACCGACAACAAGGTGGATGACGGGCGCTATGCAAACAACGGATGGTTGCAGGAACTGCCGGAGCAAATTACCAAATTGACATGGGATAATGCAGCATGGATCAGCCTGGCCACTGCGGAAAAGCTTGGCGTGACTTCCACCGACGTGGACATCAAGAAAAAAGGCTCCGACGTGGTGTCCATCGAAGTGAATGGCCGCACTCTGGAGATCCCTGTCCTCCTTGCTCCCGGCCACGCGGACAATTCGATCACGATCTCCTTGGGTTACGGTCGTGAAAAGGCCGGCATCGTCGGGACCGGAATTGGGTTTAATGCTTACAAGATCCGCACCACGGCAAATCCGCTCTTTGCTTTCGCCAAGCTTACCCAGCTTGGCCGTCGTCATGAACTCGCGGTCACGCATGGTCACTGGACGATGGAGGAACGTGATCCGGTCCGTGAAGGCACGCTGGAAAAATTCCGTAACGAACCGGCATTCCCTTACACGATCGGAATGGACTCCCACATCCCTCCAGATATCTCTCTTTATAAAACTCCTCCGCTCACCGCCGCTGAGCAGTGGGCAATGTCGATCGACCTCAACTCCTGCACCGGATGCAGTGCATGCGTCGTCGCCTGTCAGGCCGAGAACAATATCCCGATCGTCGGCAAGGAACAGGTCATCAATCAGCGTGAAATGCACTGGATGCGGATTGATCGTTATTTCAGCACCGTGGAAGATAACATCGTTGAGCCCGAGATGGTCATGCAACCTCTCACGTGTCAGCACTGCGAAAACGCTCCCTGCGAAACGGTCTGCCCCGTGAATGCAACCGTGCACAGCGAGGACGGCCTCAATGTGATGGCCTACAACCGCTGTATCGGCACCCGTTATTGCGCGAATAACTGCCCTTATAAAGTCCGCCGCTTCAATTACTTCGACTACAACAAGCGCGACATTCATGGCACCTTCAAACCGCCACTCCTGAGCGAGCGCAGCAATCTTTACAAAGGCCCGTTCGGTCCTTCCGGAATGTCCGAGTCATTGAAATTTTCCAAAAATCCCAACGTCACGGTCCGCATGCGCGGTGTGATTGAAAAGTGCACCTTCTGTGTGCAGCGGATTCAGGAGGGCAGGATTGCCACGAAAGTGAGAGCCGGTGCATCCGCAGATGTCCGCATGCCCACAGACCTGGTTAAAACCGCCTGCCAGCAAGCCTGCCCCACCGAGGCCATCGTTTTTGGTGATAAAAATGATCCCGAAAGCGCCGTTTCCAAACTGCTTGCACTGGATCACAACTACCAGTTGCTGCGATACTTGAATGTGCGTCCCCGCATCCACTATCTGGCGCGTCTGCGCAACCCCAACATGGCCATGCCGGGAGCGGACAAAATAGGTCACATCAACACCGAGATGCATCACGAGGAACACCATGATGAACATGCTGAGGAACATGCTGAGGAACACAGCGACGAGACGCCCCATAGTTGATCAGGTGCTCCACTTTTTGAACTAATTACCGGATGGAAACTACCACCTCACATTCCTATCAGAAGCCGATACCGAAAACGTACGATCCGCTACCCCGCGAAACGCTCGTTGAGAATAATCGCAGCCTAAGTTGGATCACTCAGCGCATCTCTGGAGTGGTGGAAGGTCCCGCACCGCTTTGGTGGTATATTGCGTTGGCCTTCACCGTGCCGCTAACGATCGTGTGCTTTACGCTCGTTGGATACTTGATCTCAACAGGTGTGGGTGTCTGGGGATTAAACCATCCTGTGGCATGGGCCTGGGATATCACGAACTTCGTGTTCTGGATCGGTATCGGCCATGCAGGCACGCTGATTTCGGCGATCCTGTTCTTGACGCGTCAAAAGTGGCGCACCTCAATCAACCGCGCTGCTGAGGCGATGACGATTTTTGCGGTGATGTGCGCCGGTATTTTCCCGGCAGTGCACGTGGGCCGTGTGTGGATGGTCTGGTTCCTGGCACCTGTGCCGAATGCCAATGCCATCTGGCAGAATTTCCGCAGTCCGTTGCTTTGGGACGTGTTTGCGGTTTCGACCTATTTTACCGTGTCCGCGTTGTTCTGGTACACTGGTCTGGTGCCTGATCTCGCGACACTGCGGGATCGTGCGACCACGAAGATCCGCAAATGGATCTATGGCTTTTTTGCGCTCGGCTGGCGTGGTGGCAACCGCCAGTGGCGGCACTATGAAATGACCTACCTGATTCTGGCAGGCCTCTCGACGCCGCTGGTGCTTTCCGTGCACAGCGTGGTGTCTTTTGACTTTGCGACGTCAGTGATTCCCGGTTGGCACACGACGATTTTCCCTCCTTACTTTGTGGCTGGTGCGGTCTTCGGCGGCTTTGCCATGGTGTTGACCCTCATGTTACCGACTCGGGCGATCTTTGGTCTGCACGACATGATCACGGCCAAACATATCGACAAAATGGCGAAGATCATCTTGCTCACCGGCACGATTGTTGGCTACGCCTACCTCATGGAGTTGTTCATTGCCTGGTATGGCGGCAACCCTTACGAGTGGTATGCATTCCTGAAAAACCGCATTGCGGCTCCCGGATTCTCCGAGGAACCCGCGCCTTACTGGTGGGCTTATTGGGCGATGATGTCGTGCAACGTGATTTCGCCCCAGGTCTTCTGGTTCAAGAAATGCCGGAGCAACGTTTTCATCGTGTTCGCGGTTTGCATGGCAGTGAATACCGGTATGTGGTTCGAGCGCTTTGTCATCATTGTGACTTCAATTCACCGCGACTTTATGCCGAGCTCCTGGGGTATGTTTTACCCCACGTGGGTCGATATCTGGACATTCGTCGGAACGTTCGGACTCTTCCTCACACTGTTCCTTTTGTTCATTAAATTCCTGCCGATGATTTCAATGTCTGAAGTGAAGTTGGTAACTCCTGCCGCCGATCCCCACCATCATGGTTCTGATGAGGCACATCACGGACCCGATGCTGCTCACTCTGATAAAAAGGAGACACACTCATGAGCACCGGTGTTGCTGAAAAACCATATGCTGTGATCGCTGAGCTGCCTTCCGCAGCCGCGCTCTACAACGCCGCTGAAAAAGTGCGTGATGCCGGCTTCACCCGTTGGGATGTATTCACGCCGTTCCCGATTCACGGCATGGACGATGCGATGGGCCTGAAAAAATCCCCCATCGGCTATCTCGTCTTTCTGGGCGGTCTCACGGGAGCGAGCATAGGTTTGTTTCTTCAATGGTACACTGCTGTTTACGATTACCCGTTGATCGTGCAAGGCAAGCCCACCAGTTTGTTCTCTGTCCCGGCATTTTTCCCGGTGATTTTCGAGCTTACGATTCTGTTCTCGGCGTTCACGGCAATCCTGTCGCTGTGTGCTTTCAACAATCTTCCCCGCTGGAATCACCCGCTCTTCAATTGGGAGGCATTTTCCAAAGTGACGGACGATAAGTTTTTCCTCGCAATCGAAGTGGCTGATCCAAAATTCTCCGAAAAAGAGACCACCAAATTGATCGCGTCGATTGGTGGCACCAACATCGGTATCGTGAAGGAGGAAGTATGAAGTATTTCTTTGCCGCACTTCTCTTCGTTGTGATTTCGGTGGTGGTGATCGCGGGCTTCCGTGGGCAGAGGTTTGATCGCCCGCCGCTGGAAGTTTTTCCTGACATGGATCGTCAGCCTAAGAAAAAGGCACAGACGCCCTCCGATTTTTTTGCTAATGGCCTTACGGCCCGGCAGCCTGTTGATGGCACCGTGCCGATGGGGTTCTCCATTCCCAACACGGCGGCGACAGATTACGGCTCCGCCGCTGCCGCAGAGATCGATGATCCATTTCCCACCACCGGATTCACTCGCGGGGACGAATACCTCGCGACGGGCAGGGTGGGGGAGTACTGGGGCGATGGGATGCCGATTGATGTGACCCCCGCAGTAATCGCGCGGGGTGCGGAGCGGTATGGCATTCACTGCGCCGTGTGCCACGATCCAGCTGGCAACGGAAAAGGTATTACGAGTAATTACGGCTTTGCTTACATCGCAAGCCTGCACGAACCCCGTTTGCTCGAGACGCCTGATGGCGACATTTACAATACCATCGTGAACGGCAAAAACACGATGTATGGCTACAAAGAAAAAATCTCGGTGGAAGACCGCTGGGCGATTGTTGCCTATGTCCGCACACTCCAGCGCGCACAGGCCGCCACCCTCGCCGACGTGCCGCAGGAGGCCCAAGAGCAATTGAACTCACCCACGCCGGGAGAAAATAACTGATGAGCGATCCCCATCCATCCATGTCCATGCCTCCTGACGAGGAGTTTTTTCAAGCTAAGAACAGTGGCCCCGCAGTGCTTGTGCTCGGTGCCGTCGGCGTTGTTGCCATTCTTGGCTCCATCATCGTGGCATTCTTTAATCCGGCGCAGTTTGCATTTTCCTGGCTCTTTGGTTTTTCGTTTTTCTTCACGATCATCGTAGGCGCGCTTTTTTGGATACTGCTCCACCATGCCACGGACAGTGCGTGGTCGGTGGTGGTCCGCAGGCAGTCGGAAAATCTTGCATCACTCGCCCCCTGGCTTCTGCTGTTTTTCATTCCGATCATTTTCTTCGCAGAAAGTCAGCTCTACAGCTGGATGCGCATCCCTCCTAATGACCAACATTTGCTGGACCACAAAGCCGGATTCCTGAACCAGCCGTTCTTCTGGGCGCGTTCTGCTTTCTACTTCCTGTTTTTCTCCCTGGCCTCATTCATCTTCCTGAGGCTTTCGAGCAAGCAGGACGTTTCAGGCGACGTGAAGCTGACATTTGCGATGCGCAGGCTCACGTTTGCTTCGCTGCCATTTTTCGGTGTGTCGATCACCTTCGCCGCCATTGATTGGTTGATGACCCTTGACTACACGTGGTTCTCCACGATGTGGGGTGTTTACATTTTTGCCGGGTCGGCGCTGGCGTCCATGTCCACGCTCATCTTGATCATCTACGCTTTGCAGCAACTGGGGCATCTGCACGGAATCGTCAAGGACGAGCACTACCACACAATGGGCAAGCTGCTCTTCGCGTTCTCCGTGTTCTGGGCCTACATTGGCTTCTCACAATACATGCTCATCTGGTATGCCAACATTCCAGAGGAAACCAGCTACTTCCTGCGGCGTAACACCGAGAGCTGGAATCTGGTGAATCATATCCTCGTGGTCGGTCACTTTTTCATTCCATTCCTGTTGCTCTTACGCCGCAAAGTTAAAAAGACCGCAAGCGTGTTACGCATGGTAGCTATTTGGATCCTCATCATGCACGCCCTGGATCTCTACATGGTCATCATGCCCATCCTTCATCCAGCCGGCTTCTCCCTGAGCATCACTGATGTGCTTGCCCCGCTGGGAATTGGATGCATCCTCGCCGCACTCTTCCTCATGAAACTCGGCAAAGTTTCCCTTTTCCCAAACCGCGACCCGCGTATCGCAGAGTCCATCGCCCTCGTCAACTAACGCTCTCTCCATGGAATCCACTCAACAGTCCGTTCTCGCCAACCGATTATCAGTCGTATGGACGTTTGTGCTCGGCATTTCGGGGTTTGTGATTTTTCTCGGGCTCACCGTCCTGCTAGTGAGATTGTTCACACCTTCGGATGAATACGCAGACACCCGCGGCCAGGAGCGTCTGGAAAAGCGCCTGGAAATCGAGGAGACCGGCAACGCTGCCATCGGTTCCTATGCATGGGTCAATCAGGAACAAGGCGTGGTCCGCATCCCTGTGAGCCAGGCTGCCACACTAGTCGTGGATGAATTGAATTCCAAACCTGTGCAAGTCAGCAGCGTGCCGGTCCCTGGCACACCCGCAGCCGAGGCCGCTCTTCAGTCGACCACAGGCGGCTCCACCGAAACCGGCGAAGCAGCCCCGGCAGCCCCCGAGGAAACAGCAGCCGAACCTGAAAGCGCTCTCGACAGCGATCAGGAACCCGGCCCCTTAGCATCCGAGGAAGCCTCGTCAGCCGTTTTCGGCGATGCGGAGAAGGAATCGCCGAGTACTCCCATTGACACCACCCCGGCTGACGAGGACCTTGTGGAGGAACCTGCGGAGGCAACGCCATGATCTCTGTCTATCTTTTGATCGGAATATCCGTAATCGTTATGGGCGCCTCTGCCTTGATCGCTCTGGCTTGGGCTGCAAAGGACGGTCAATTTAAAAATTACAGAAAAGGCGCCAACTCCATCTTCGATGAGGAAGAGCCAATCGGCAAACCCACCGGTCCTCTCTGGAAATCCCGTGCCGAGAAAAAGCAAGAGCGCCAGCAACTCGCTGCAGACAAGAAATAATTTAAGAATGAGCACAGCTGTCGATACTATCACCGCAACAAGTCCCGGAGTCCCGGATCACCAGGAAAACGCTGCCGCCGTGGCGCTTCGCATCGAGATTGACCGGTCATGCAAGCTCCCTGTGCTGCTGTTTTTCGGTGCCTCCGTGTTCTGGCTATTGATGGGATCCGTTTTTGGATTCCTGGCCTCTTGGAAACTTCACAACCCCGGGTTCCTTGCGGACCTGAGCTTCCTGAGCTTCGGAGTGATCCGCACTGCTCACTTGAATTCCGTTGCGTACGGTTGGGCGTCACCGGCAGCCATCGGCGTCGCAATCTGGCTGATGGCACGTCTTTCCAGAGTGCCGCTGAGAAATAGCGCGATCCTCATCGTGGCGGCTATTTTCTGGAACATCGGTCTTATTGTGGGAATCGGCGGCATCCTAAGTGGCGACAGCATGTCCATCGAATGGATGGAAATGCCCGGCTATGCCACGCCGCTGCTCTTCATTTCATTCGCACTCATCAGTATTTGGGCGGTGATCATGTTCCGCTACCGCCGTCCCGGGCACGTGTACGTTTCTCAATGGTACATTCTGGCCGCCCTGTTCTGGTTCCCATGGCTTTACGGCACTGCGAATATCATCATGCATGGACTGGAGGTCAGTGGAGTGAGTATCGCTGCCACCAACTGGTGGTATGGCCACAATGTGTTGGGCCTTTGGTTCACTCCGATCGGGCTGGCTGCAGCTTATTACTTCATCCCCAAAGTGATCGGACGTCCGGTGCACAGCTACTACCTGTCCGCTATCGGGTTCTGGACGCTGGCGTTGTTCTATAGCTGGAATGGCATGCATCACTTGATTGGCGGCCCTTTCCCCGCCTGGTTGATCACGGCCAGTGTGGTTGCCAGTTTCATGATGATCATTCCAGTCGTCGTCACAGCCATCAACCACCACATGACGATGAAGGGTTACTTCCACCTCCTGGAAGTGAGTCCGACCCTGCGCTTCGTGGTCTTTGGAGCGATGGCCTACACCGTGGTTAGCATGCAAGGCGTGTCCATGGCTGTCCGCTCTTTAAATCAACTCACCCACTTTACGCACTACACTATTGGACACTCCCACCTCGGGCTCTACGCGTTTTTCACAATGATTATGTTTGGCTCGATGTATTATATCGTTCCGCGTCTGGTCGGTAGTGAATGGAAATCTGCCAGTATGATCAAATGGCATTTCTGGCTATCCGCGTATGGTATTCTTACAATGGTGGGAGCACTCACCGTGGCCGGTCTCGCGCAAGGCGGTGTGCTCAATGACCCTGAAATCCCCTTCATGAAAAGCGTGGAGATCACTCTCCCGTGGTTGTTCAGCCGCAGCATTGCAGGCATCGTGCTTACGATCGCTCATGTGATTTTTGCAGTGCACTTCACAATGATGCTTCTCGGGATGGGGCGGAAAGATGGTATCCCCACTTACTTCACACAAGATAACACCACACCGGAGGCTTCCGTCCGACCATGAATAGTTTGCCCAAGCTTTTTATCGGATTTTTTATTGCATTCGCCACTGCGTGGGTAGGTCTCGTCGTGGTCCCTTTCCTCACTCTCGGTCAATTGCAGGCCGAAGTGGATGAAGACACCGGGGAACTAAAACCCCCAGGATTTGGCGGACTTGCTGAGCAGGGCGCCAAAGTCTACGCAGCTCAGGGATGCATGTATTGCCACAGCCAGCAAATTCGCCCCGAATACGCCGGCTCCGATATTGCCCGCGGCTGGGGCGTGCGCCGCACGGTTCCACGCGACTACATCAACGAAAAACCCGTCTTCCTCGGCACTATGCGCACCGGGCCCGATCTCACCAATATCGGTCGCCGCCAGCCCAGTGCTGAGTGGCACCATCAGCACCTTTACGCGCCACAGATCATTTCCAAAGGATCAACGATGCCTCCATTTAAATTTCTCTATGAGAAGCGTAAGATCACAGGACAGCGCTCCGTGGATGCTTTCGAAGTGCCTGGCTATGACCTTGAGGAGGGATATGAAATTGTCCCCAGTCAGGATGCCAAAGCGCTGGTTGCTTATCTGCTTGAGCTCAACCGCTCTTATTCGCTGGAGGAATCTCCGGTTGAATAGTCTCAAGTATTCACTTTAGTTTTTATGGATCCCAACGGAAACAACCCATCTACCAACAACACCGATTACTCCGAGCAGGTGGATATCACCTCGTTGCATGCCGCAGTGACTCGGGAGAAATCGGAGCCCACCGATGGCAATGAGCCTATTTCGCTGTGGCTGGTGGCTTTCTTCGGCCTGACTCTGTTTGTTGGCGGGATTTACCTGGCCATGTACAGCGGTGGCTTCCAGCTCTATGAGCTTTCGATTTACGCCGGCGGCGGTCCCGGTGGTGGTGCTGGTGAAGACGCCGGTGAGGTCGTTCCGCCCACATTGGCCGAAATTGGTGAGAAGGTGTATCGCCAAAACTGCCTGACTTGCCACGGCTCCAACGGGCTGGGTCAAGCGGGGCTGTATCCTCCGCTGGTCGGCGTCGATTGGGTAACGGGCTCCGAAAAACGCCTGGCGGGTATTTTGCTCCATGGACTCGGCGGACCCATCGAGGTGAATGACGTTACCTACAACGGTGCCATGCCCGCTTGGGGCGGCGAGAGCGACGAGCGCCTTGCCGGTGTGATGACCTTCATCCGGTCTTCCTGGGGCAACGCCGCCAGCGAGATCACTCCCGGGCAAGTAGCTGCTGCACGCGACATCTTCGAAGGCCGCACCGCAACATGGACACAAGCGGAACTCGAGGCAATCCCAGAAGGCACTCCTCTACCAAAACCTGAAGGCGCTGCCGAACCATCCCCTGATGAAGCGGGTGAGACAGTTCCTGTGGAAGCAGCTCCAGAGGGCGGAGCCGAAGAAGTAGCCCCGGCAGAATCTGAAGCCGCACAAGCCACCTAGCTCCGGCTGAATTTCGTCAGGATATCCCTTGCATAAGGGTCTCCTTCTTCAGCGAGTTCAGTGAGATAGTTCAATGCGAGTT